>JANNRY010000434.1:0-8415 GCA_031401935.1 Betaproteobacteria bacterium
ATTAAAGGCCGTCGGCCGTGGTCGCTTGACCGCACGCCAGATCGAAGCCGCACGTCGCGCCAAGACGCGTCATATCAAGCGCGGTGGCCGTGTCTGGATCCGTATTTTCCCGGACAAGCCAATTTCAAAGAAGCCTGCCGAAGTCCGCATGGGTAATGGTAAGGGGTCGCCTGAGTATTACGTGGCTGAAATTCAGCCAGGCAAAGTATTGTATGAGATGGACGGTGTGGATGAAGCATTGGCACGCGAGGCGTTTACGCTTGCAGCCGCCAAATTGCCAATCAAAACCACCTTCGTTCACCGCATGATTGGTTAAACGGGAGAAGCCAGATGAACACAAAAGAAATGCGGGCCAAATCCCCGGAAGATCTGAACAAAGAGTTGCTTGGTCTGCGTAAAGCACAATTTTCTCTGCGCATGCAAATCGCCACGCAACAACTGACCAAAACTAGCGAAGTGGCTAGAGTGAAGCGCGAAATCGCCCAGCTCAAAACCATTCTGACTGAGAAATCGAGGGCCGCGTAATGAATCAGGTAACTCCAGTGGCCGCCGAGGCAAAGAATAAACGTACGCTGACGGGCCGCATCGTTAGCGACAAAATGGACAAGACCGTTACGGTTCTCGTTGAACGCGCTGTCAAGCATCCAGTGCTTGGCAAAGTGGTCCGTCGCTCCAAGAAATATCATGCGCATTCGCCTAACAATGAATTCAAGTCTGGCGATACCGTGATGATCGAAGAATGCCGTCCGCTGTCGAAAACCAAAGCCTGGCAAGTGACCAAGCTGTTGGAAAAAGCGCGCATCGAGTAATTCTCGGTCGATTGCAAAATAAAAAAGCCCGCGTTGTGAGACGCGGGCTTTTTTCTTTTTTAGTTGACGGCGATTCCAATAGGGAAACTGCGTAAAACCAGCATTGACGGACATCTTCGAGTATTTATGCTCTGAAACACCCGCCAATGCTAGTGTTTGTAAAAATTTATCCACACCAATAAAACTAGAATATCAACCCTGCCACATCAAACGCCCACGAAACTTTAACGAACACTTCGTTCTGTCGTCGTTTGAAAACCGCGCTCGTATCAATGCTTCTGGATGTTGTGGCCCCGATGTAAACGTTCGTGCCGAGGCTGCGCAAATGGCCGTACACCAGCGACAACGTCTCGGTTTTTTCGTTGACACTGATGGGCGCTGAGTAGAACGCGGGCTGGCGCTTAACGCTGTTGTATTGCCCAATCAAGCGCAAGTTGTCGCGTACAGTGAAGTTGTAAACCGAGGTGATCTGCAACGCGCGTTCGCGTAGCGCGATGTCTCGTCCATTCGCCAGAACGGTTGACCCCATCACGGATTCGTCAATGCGCGGTTCAATTTCAAATCGATCAGAAAGCCGCAATGTCGCGTTGGCGCCGATGTAATAGCCGCGGCGAATCACATTTGCGCTCACATCGGCGCGATCCCCAACCGCCATTTCAAGGTAGTAGCGCGAAAGCCATGTGCCGGGGGAGGATTCGACGAACACGAAGAATTGATCGCGCTTCAGGGCGTCACCTTCAGTGCGAACCCGCACGCGTGTGTTGGGCCGCCATTCGATGCCAATGTTGGTATTCTTCGCCGTCGCCAGGAACAGGCCGGGTACCGCTTGCTGGTAAATCAGACTGCCCGCCGCATCTGTTTTGCGCCCAAGATTTACGAACGGCGAGACTTCATGAAACGGACCGATGTCGGTAAATTTGCGCTGAATTTCTTGGTACACATTCGTGTAACCCGACTGACTAAAGAAGCCATTGTCGGCGCGAAAGCCTCGGCCCACTTGCTCCAACCCGCCTGAAAAATTCCACCTAGGATCGCGATAGTTGTAATCGGTAAGCGCAGCGAAATCATTGTCGGGCGTTCCCGGCTCGCGCGTATTGCGGGGGTCTTTGGTAAAGCTACCCAATACCTGCCCGCGCACGCGTGTTTCGCCGTTCGGACGCCAAACGAAATCAATCCCAGCCACCCGGTTGTACGCGGAAGGCTTGCCCGACGCGCTCTCATATGTGCGATCAGTGATGAGCCCGCCTATCGACCAGGCGCCGATATGCGAACGAAATCGCCCGATCGTCGCTTGCGATTTTGATTCCTGTTTCGCGAAGCCGGTATTGAGCGGGCCGGGCAGCAAAATAAATCCTTTGCCGTCATCGCGCGCAGTGAGAAAAGTGAAGTCATTGCCGTCGTTCCGCTGCGTGAGGCGCGCGCCCCACGCTGGATCATTGATCGAGCGGGTGTAAATGGCCCCGTTGAATGGCGTCGACAAAATATCGGCGCCCTCAAGAAAGAACGGACGTTTTTCAGGAAAGAAAAGTGCGAACTGCGCGTTGCTGGCGAGCTGCGGCGTATCGAGCTCGACCTGCGAAAAATCCGGGTTGATGGTCGCGTCAAAAACCAGATCCGGACGTGGACGGAATTTGACATCGACACCTGCGACAAAATCGGATTTGCCTCTGAGCGGGCCGGTATTAATCTGATCGGTAGTGCGTCGCAACGTCATTTGCGGCGTGACCGTGAATTCACGTCCTGCCGGCAGATTGTTCATGCCATCAAGCGACTGTGCATAACAAAGAAAACAATTCGAATCGCGGGGAATGCGCGCGTTCGCAAACCGATACTGCTCGCCGCGCGAAATACCGCGAACGATCTGGATGCTCCAGGTCGCAGAGGGTGGGTCGGAATAGCGCAGCGTCGAGAACGGGATGCGCAACTCAGCCGTCCACCCTTGTGCGCTGCGCGCGGTGCGCACTTCGAACTCAAAATCGGGAGAAAAATCCTCGGTCGTCGTGTCCTCGTTGAACAAGCCATCACCAATGGCACCGGCTGCATTAAAGCGAAATATCTGCGCAAACTTTCGCGTGCCTACAGGATCGATATTGATGGCGAAAAAATCCTGCGAACCCAACACCTGATCACGGCGCACCAGTGGTGCGTCGATCTTCTGTGGCTCCGGGTCGCTCGCGGAAACGGCGATATAAAGCGCCTGTTTGTCATAGGCGATACGGGCTTCAGTCGGGAACCGCGCCAGCACCGCATCTTGCGGGCGGTATTCATAAAATTCTGTGATTGGCATGATGCGCTGCCACACCGCATCATCGAGCTTGCCATCGACGACAACTTTTTCGCCACGCAGCAGCGCGACTGCGGTGACGGGCGCGTTTCGGCGTTCGGCAGGCGTTTGCGCCCACACCGATGACATCGAAGCGGCTGCGAGACAAATCGCGATGAAATGATGCATTTTTGTCATGTGCATTCTTATCTGGTTGGCGGGAGATTATGCCAGCGGCGCTGTGGATGCGGAAGTGTAAATATTTCCGCAGATTGCGCAATCGAGGTTCGGACAGAATGCAGAAATCTGGGGTTGGAACGCGGTGACAGCGCTACAGTTCGGTATATTTTTTACTCGTGCCCCGTGCTTTTTCTACCGGATACTTCTCAGCATTCAAGATCATTTTCGCGTTTGCCGCAGCGATCAGATCAATGCCCAGTTTGTCGCTTATCCGAATCAAATAAAGCAGCACGTCTGCCACTTCCGCCTTCACTGCATCGAGTGCGTCCGGCGGCAATTGCCGACTTTGCTCCTCGGTCCGCCACTGAAAATGCTCAAGCAGTTCAGACCCCTCCACCGCAAGTGCTGCGGACAGATTTTTGGGCGAGTGGAATTGGTCCCAGTCGCGCTCAGCGGCGAAGACTCTTAGTTTATTGCGCAGGTCTTCCAGTTCTCTCATGATAATGATTCATGGGACAATTTGACGAACACTAGCACTGGCGACGCTGTTGGCACATTATGCTGCCACGATGTCGGCCAAATGGATTTCTACACACTTGTGCGCTCAATGGAAAAATAAATACGCCACAAAAATCGCCGCGACGACACCCGCGAAATCAGCGATCAAGCCGTAGGTAATTGCGTAGCGCGTTTTCTTGATACCGACCGAACCGAAATATAGCGCCACGATATAAAACGTCGTGTCGGCCGAACCTTGAAAAATGCACGCGAGTCTGCCGACAAACGAATCCACACCGTAGGTTTGCATCGCATCGATCATCATCGCGCGCGATCCTGAACCGCTGATTGGTTTCATCAACGCGGTGGGTAACGCGGGCGTGAAATCAGTGTTTACGCCGAGCTGGGTAAACACCCACGTAAATCCATTCACCACAAACCCCAAAATGCCGGAATTACGTAACACGCTGATGGCCACCAGCATGCCAACAAGATAGGGAATGATCTTCAGCGAGGTCTCAATGCCGCCCTTGGCGCCTTCGATAAACGCATCGTAAACATCCACGCGTTTGCGCAGTGCAGCGATGATGAAGCCGACGATGATCGAAAACAAAATCAGATTACTCACGACTTTGGAAAAGACTTCGATTTCCTGTTTGGTCAGGAAATAGGTTATGTAAAGCACGACACCTACGATGAAGCTGGTCAGGCCGACTAGCCAGCCCATGATGACGCGATCAAACAGGTTGATGCGTTGCTTGATCGCAACGGCGACCATCGACACGACAGTGGCAACGTAAGTCGCAATCAGCGTCGGGATAAAAATATCTGAGGCGTCTTTGGCACCCAGCACTGCGCGCTGCGCCATGATGGAAAGCGGGATCAACGTAAGTCCCGACGTGTGCAAAACAAGGAACATGATCTGCGCGTTACTGGCTTCATCCTTGTTCGGGTTTAGCGTTTGCAAACTCTCCATCGCCTTCAGGCCAAACGGTGTTGCCGCGTTATCTAGCCCAAGAAAATTAGCGGAGAAATTCATCACCATGTGACCGGTAGCGGGGTGATCCTTCGGTACTTCCGGAAAAATGCGCGAGAAGAATGGCGCGATTATTCTTGCAAGCAAATTGATGGCACCGGCTTTTTCGCCGATGCTCAATATGCCCAGCCACAGCGTCATGATGCCCGCGAGTGGCAACGCGATGTCCATCACTGCCACTTTTGCGGCAGTGAAAGTGCCATCAATGATGCGTTTGAATACTTCGACGTCGCCCAAAAACAGCCACTGCGCGAAGGCGGCCAGAAAGCCGACCAGAAAGAAGCCAGTCCAGATATATGTGAGGGTCATGGTGTCGGGGTCTTTTTCTTATCGCACGCGCTGGGACATTGGAAGAAGGTTTTCCGTACTTTACACGTCCAATCCTCGCTTGGTGGTGTCAGAATATGTTTTGTGAATGTTGTGAATGCAGGACAGCACCTTTCGATTCCGCGAGGCAGGCTGTAGTGCCGATCTTACCGACCAACTCATTACGCCATGTCTCCCACGCTGCTGTTTTGCTTCGTCATCGCCTATTTCGTGCTTCTGCTAGGCGTCGCGTGGTTTACATCGCGGGGCGCAAACAACGAATCCTTTTTCATCGGCAACCGCAGAAGTAACTGGATGCTGGTGGCCTTCGGGATGGTCGGCACTTCGCTCAGCGGCGTGACATTTATCAGTGTGCCCGGCGCGGTTGGTGCCAATGCATTCTCATATTTCCAAATCGTCATCGGCCAGTTGCTGGGTTATTTCGTCATCGCATTCGTGCTGCTACCGGTCTATTACAAGCTGAACCTCACGTCGATTTATCACTATCTCGATACACGAATGGGTCCAAGCGCCTATAAAACCGGGGCTGGCTTCTTTGTGTTGTCGCGCACCCTCGGTGCCACGGCGCGTTTGTATCTCGTGGTGAAAATTTTGCAGGATTCCATTCTCGATGGTTTACATGTGCCGTTCTGGGTAACGGCCTTGGTCATCCTCGTGATGATCCTGCTCTACACCTATGAAGGCGGAGTCAAAACGATTGTCTGGACGGATACCCTTCAGACCGCGTGCATGCTGGCCGGTTTGGTGATTTGCGTGAACTATGTGCTCGATGGCTTGCATCTTTCGCTTGGAGAGAGCCTCGCGCAATTAAATGCGCAAGGTCTTTCAACGATTTTTTCCACTGACATCGATAGCAGCAAATTTTTCGTTAAACAAATCCTTGCCGGCGCGTTTATCGCCATCGCCATGACGGGGCTCGATCAGGAGATGATGCAGAAAAATATTTCGGTAAAAACGCTGGCCGACTCGCAGAAAAACATTATCACCTTGAGCATCATCATGCTCGGCGTGGTGTTGCTGTTTTTGTACTTAGGCGGTCTTCTGACGCTTTATGCGCCGGTAGTCGGCGTGACCGAAACGGGTGACAAGATTTTCCCCGCCGTCGTATTGCGTCATTTGCCCGCGATGGTACAGGTCATTTTTGTTATCGCACTGATCTCGGCACTTTTCCCAAGCGCTGATGGTGCTATCACAGCGCTTACATCGTCGCTTTGTATTGATATACTTGGCATCAATCGCCGCAGTGACATGAGTGAGGTGCAAAAAACACGCATGCGTCACCGTGTGCATCTCGGTTTTGCCGCATTGTTCTTGCTGTTGGTGATGGTGTTCAAGTGGGCCGACAACCCGAGCATGATCTGGCTGATCCTGAAGCTAGCGGGCTATACGTACGGGCCGCTTCTAGGGTTGTTCGCGTTTGGGATACTCACGAAGCGGGTGGTGCGCGATCAACTGGTGCCGTTCATTGCAGCTGCATCGCCGGTCGTGTGCTTTTTCATCGACAAATATCAGGGCACACTATTTGGCAGCTATGAAATCGGACTCGAATTGTTGATTATCAATGGAGCGATTACGTTTGCTGGGTTGTGGCTAATTTCAAACGCACGCGGAGTGCGCCATGAGCACCCCGCGCACCCTAATAATAGCCAGACTATTTAATTGTCACCCAGATCGGTGCGAATTTATTGTCTGAGCGGTGTATCACGCTCACATTTGCGCGCGATACCCACGGGATCACCTGGCGGTGCAGCGGGATGACCAGCACTTCATTTTTGACCAGCTCTACCGCCTGATTAATCAGCGTCTGGCGTTTCGCCATGTCCATTTCGCCTTCCGCCTTATCGATCAAATCATCCAGTGCAGCGTTCTTGAAATTGCCGTAGTTGGTGTCACCCGCACCCTTGTCGTTCAAACTGTGAAAGAGCGGCTTCAGTGTAAACATGGCGTCGCGGTTGTTGTCGCCCCAGCCTTGCATGCATGCGCTGAATTCTTTCTTTGGTGTGCGCTGGAAATATTGTGCTTTCGGCATCGTTTCAACTTTTGTATTGATACCGATGCGTGCCCACATACTGGCTAACGCGACGCAGATTTTTTCGTCGTTCACGTAGCGGTCGTTCGGGCAATGCAGCGTAAAGCCAAAGCCGTTCGGGTAGCCTGCATCGGCCAATAGTTTTTTCGCCGCATCCGGGTCAAACGGGAAACGCTTGTCCATCGCTGCAGGAATGCCTTCGCCCAATGGGCTTGGTGTCGCGAGTGCTGTTGGCGTTGCGAGCCCGCGCATGATCGAGGTTTTGATCGCATTGACGTCGATAGCCTGATACAGCGCCATGCGCACGCGTTTGTCCTTAAAGGGGTTCTTGCCTTTCACATCCGAAAATAGCAGCTCATCGCGCGCTTGATCAAACGTGATCGAGATAATGCGCGTCTCGTCGCCCTCCCAAACCTTCAGGTTTTTGTCTTCCTTCAGTTTGACGATATCTTGCACAGCAGGGTCGAGCACGAAATCAATTTCGCCAGATTGGAGTGCAGCCATGCGCGTCGCGGGGTTACCGATGGGGCGATACTCGATTAAATCAACATTGCCATCAAAGCGGCCATCCTTGATGCCCCACCAGTCGGTGTTTTTTGCGAGCACCGTTTTGATTCCCGGTTCGTACGAAACCAGTTTGAACGGCCCTGTTCCCATCGCGTTACGCGAAGCGAAGGTCACCTCCTTGGTGCTGAAATCCTGTGGCGTGACCGCATTATTTTTCTCCGCCCATTTTTTGCTCATGATCGGCACTTCGCCGAGGTAGATATGTCCAACTGGATTCGGTACGGCGGTCGTAAATTCGATGGTGTGGTCGTCTATTTTTTTTGCCACACCCGCCGGAACCGCGTAGGTTTTGAACTGGTTTGATTTTGCCGCGCGTTCAAACGAAAACACGACATCATCGGCCGTGAGCGGCGTGCCATCCTGAAATTTCACACCCTTGCGCAACGTGACGACGCGCTTTGTCGGGCTCGCTACTTTCATGCCGGTCGCTAACCACGGCGTGGCAAACATATCCTTGCCGGGCTGAAACAGCCGCTCGTAAATCATTTGGTTGATCGACTTCGTGAAACTCTCATCCTGACCGTGGGGGTCTTGCGTGGTGACGTCGCCACCAGAGGCCCAGCGAAAATTCTTTGCTGTCGCTGAAATGGAAAGCGCGGATGATAGCGCCATGACGCCACACATCAATAGAACGCGGAAATTCATTACATCCTCCAGCAAGTAGGTTTAATTTTTGTCGACCACAGATAGTGTATTCAACTCTAGG
>JANNRY010000435.1:0-15439 GCA_031401935.1 Betaproteobacteria bacterium
GCGGACTGCGCGCAAACGCCGAATGATCGATTTATATTCCATCGCGGTGTAATTGCGCTTCATTGCCGCCAGCACTTTGTCCGAGCCGGATTGCACGGGCAGGTGCAATTGCGAAACTAGCTTTGGCAATTTCGCATAGCAATCAATCAGTCGTTGCGTGAATTCGAGCGGGTGCGAGGTCGTGTAGCGAATTCGTTCAATGCCTGTGATTGCGTGCACAGCAGTGAGCAGCAGGGCGAAATCGGCCTGCTCAGCATCCGGCATCTCACCAATATACGCATTCACATTCTGCCCAAGCAACGTGACTTCCTTGACGCCTTTGGAAACCAGATCGTGAATTTCCGCTATCACGCTTTCGAATGAACGTGAAATTTCTTCCCCGCGCGTGTAAGGCACCACACAAAAGCTGCAATATTTTGAACAGCCTTCCATGATCGATACAAACGCGGTGACACCGTCGACACGGGCTGGCGGCATGGCGTCGAATTTCTCCACTTCGGGAAACGAGATATCGACCTGCGACTGCCCGGTGCTGCGCTTGGCTTGAATCATTTGCGGCAGACGGTGCAGCGTTTGCGGACCAAACACGAGATCGACATAAGGCGCGCGCTTGACGATGCCTTCGCCTTCCTGTGAGGCCACGCAGCCGCCAACGCCGATCAGCAGTGCGGGATTGGCACGCTTTAATTCACGGATGCGCCCCAAATCGCTGAACAGCTTTTCGGACGCTTTCTCTCGCACGGAGCAGGAGTTGTAAAGAATTACATCCGCTTGCTCGGGCGTGGCAGTCTTTTCATAGCCTTCAAACGCATTGAGCACATCGGCCATTTTGTCCGAGTCGTACTCATTCATTTGGCAACCGAATGTCTTGATAAAGACTTTTTTGGGTGTTGCGGGCGGCGCGGCAGACATTTCAGGCTCCTGGGCGCGGTGGATAAACCGGGCAGGTTGTTAAGTCTTGTTGGTGGTGAAGTCGCGAGAAAATCGAGCGAGAGGCTTCAAGTTGGTAGTGAGCAGCAGAATCGTACACGCGTACGATGAGCAGCGGAACTACCAAATTGATGCCTCGCAGCCGATTTAATCGCAACTAACGAACAAAGAGCCGCGTTAAGCGGCTCTTTGGAGTGTTCTGGTGGCCAATCCCTGATTCGAACAGGGGACCTGCGGATTATGATTCCGTCGCTCTAACCGGCTGAGCTAATTGGCCATTTTGGAAAAACAGGCAACTCCCTGAGTCCCCGAAAAGCCGCGAAGTATGGCCTGTAGCGCTGTTTTCGTCAAGGCGGGGGATGTCAAAAATCAACTTGACACGACATATTGCACCGCAACAAAAAGTGGACTATCCTAGGCGACACTTTAAAAGCCGCATTGCAACAACTGGTCATTTTGGGCGGTCAACAACCCGAGCAACCTCAGCATTCCTACTCTGTACCACTCGATCAATCTGATCCTCTTCCCTCAGCCGCGCATCCGCCCCAACACGTACATGCAACAGTGTCCGGACGCAGCGTCGGCAACATCCTTATGGACCCCTCCAATAAAAAACTAAGCGCGTTGACCGTCGGCGCCATCGGTGTCGTCTTCGGCGACATCGGCACCAGTCCGTTATACGCGTTGAAAGAATCCTTTCATCCGACGCACGGGATTCCACTCAATGAAGGCACCGTGCTGGGAATATTGTCCGTCATGTTCTGGGCGATGCTGGCGCTGGTGACGGTGAAGTATCTTGTTTTGATGATGCGCGCCGACAACAAAGGTGAGGGCGGCATTCTGGCGCTTACCGCGCTGGCGCAGCGATGCTTTCGTGTTTCTTCGCGTGGACGCTGGGTCGTTATCTCGCTCGGTATTTTTGGCGCATCCATGTTTTATGGCGATGCCATCATTACGCCAGCGATGACAGTGCTGTCAGCCGTCGAAGGCCTTAACGTTGCCACGCCGGCATTTGAGAAATTCGTTATGCCGATAACAATTGGCATCCTGATTGGCCTGTTTGCAATTCAGCGTCACGGCACGGCGACCATATCAAAATTTTTCGGCCCGACGATGGTGCTCTGGTTCCTCGTACTGGTCGTGTTGGGCGTGGTGCAGATTGCGCAGAAGCCGGGCGTGCTGCTCGCGATCAATCCTTGGTATAGCTGGCAATTTTTTATAGAGCACAAGGTCGCGGCCTGGGTCACGTTGGGTGCGGTGGTGTTGTGTGTGACCGGTGGTGAAGCGCTATACGCGGACATGGGCCATTTCGGCAAGCGCCCAATCCGCGCAGGCTGGTTTTGGCTGGTATGGCCAGCGCTATTTATCAATTATCTCGGTCAGGGTGCGCTCGTCTTGTCGGATGCGTCCGCGATCAAAAACCCTTTCTTCTTGATGGCGCCATCCTGGGCGTTGATCCCGCTCATCATTCTGGCGACGGCAGCCGCCATCATTGCCTCGCAAGCGGTTATCTCCGGCGCGTTCAGTCTTACCAAACAAGCGATACAGTTGGGCTATCTGCCGCGCTTTGCGATCCAGCATACCTCCGACAAGGAGATGGGCCAGATATATGTGCCGTTCATCAACTGGGGTCTGTTGGTCGGCATTATCGTGCTGGTGGTGATCTTTAAGAACTCGAGCAACCTCGCAGCGGCCTATGGCATCGCCGTCATGTTGACGATGACCATCGATACTCTATTGCTGTTCGTTGTGATGACGCGTATCTGGCGCTGGAATAAGTATTTTGCTGTCATATTTACGGCGGGTATTCTTGCCAACGATTTAATGTTTCTCTCGGCAACCATGGTCAAAATCGGTGAGGGCGGCTGGTTTCCGCTGGCCATTGGTGCAGTGATGTTCACGATCATGAGCACGTGGTATCGCGGTCGTCAGATTGTCCGGCGCGTGACCAACGAAAGCGCGATGCCGCTAAAACTGTTCGTCGATTCGATCTCGATGAGCCCGCCACATAAGGTGCCCGGCACCGGTATTTTCATGACCACCAACCCCGATGGTGTGCCGAACGCGCTGCTGCATAACCTGAAGCACAACAAAGTGCTGCACGAGCGCGTGATCATCCTGTCGATCGTCAACGAAGATATTCCCTATGTGCCGAAGGAAGACTACGTCTGGATCGAAAACATGGATCACGGATTCTGGAAAGTGACGGGGCACTATGGCTTCAAGGAAACACCGGACATCCCGAATATGCTCACCGACTGCAAACTGCAGGCAATGAGTTTTGACATGATGGACACCAGCTTTTTCATCAATCGCGAAACATTGATCGCCACCCCCGGCGGCGGCATGGCCCTCTGGCGCGAACATTTATTTGTGTGGATGTCGCACCTCGCCGCGAAGGCCTCGGACTATTTTCATATTCCGACCAATCGTGTGGTCGAACTGGGCTCGCAGGTCGAGATATAGCGGGCCTTCGTCGCAGCGTTGAAATCCGCTTGAACATGCTGCGAAGCCAGGAAAATATCAAGCTCTAGCACTGGTGAGGCTTATGGCGTTTTTTCGTCATGTAGGCCTCGCCAATGCTAGAGTTTTTCTTATTGCTGATTCATTCTACGCAAGATCCCTCGCAGGCAGTCTGGAACCTTTCGCCTTGCCAATGGTAATGAAGGGAAATAGCCTTCCATCATGCCCTTGACCGACCCCACCCAAGATTTAGCCTTATTGAACGACATGCGCAATGGCAGCGCCAGCGCGTTCGAGCAACTCTATCGCCGACACCAGGGGCCACTTTATCGATTCACCTTGCTGCGTTGCGGTTCAGCCGCTTCGGCTGCTGATATTGTTCAGGAGATTTTTTTGGCACTGCTTAACAACACCTTGAAATTCGATCCCGCCAAAGGCGTGCTGCAAGGGTTCCTGTTCGGTGTCGCCAGAAATTTATTGTTGAAGCAACACGAGGCCAATCGCCGCTACGTGTCCAACAGCGCATCAGCCGATGCGGATGACACCGATGACGACGTGGTCGATGCAAGTGCCGGGCCGTTGGAACGTTTGCTCGTTAACGAAGCCGCCGAGAATGTCCGCAACGCCTTGCAGCAAATATCGCCGCACTATCGCGATGTGCTGATCCTCTACGAAATGCACGATCTTTCGTACGTTGAAATTGCGCAAATTTGCGGCATTGATCTCGGCACTGTGCGTTCACGGCTGTCGCGTGCACGCAGTCGCTTGATTAGCCTGCTTAACGTATCAGAAATAGCAACCACCCCGTCACCGGACCAATCCACCGAATTTCCTCGCGAGGCGCATTCATGAGCGATCCCAATCCACCGTTCGTGCCGCCAAGCGAAGTGTCGCTTGATCGTGCGCTCGATGCGCTACGGCGTGAATCGGAGACGCTGAATACGCCGTCCCATATTGAAGCGAACTTGATGATGGCATTCGCGTCATCTTCTATATCGGCACACGCCAATCGTTCCAAACAGGCACGCGCAGACAACCAGCGCATCGGGCTCGGACGCTTGATCAGCCAGTGGTTTGCACCCGGCGTGGCCATTGCAGCGAGTGTTGGCATGGCTTCATGGATGATGCTCTCGCCGCTGTCGCAGGCGGGTAATGAGACTGGTGCAGAAGCAATTGCGGCACTGGCCTACGCAAACGAGGCATCCAATCCGTTTATCGCGTTGCAATCATTGGAACGCATCGCGCTGGAACCCATGCCGCGCCTGATCGCAGCTAGTGTGCCACGCACCTCACTGGCCGCTTATGGGCTACCTATCAATCCTGAAACGGCGGGACAGTCGGTGCGTACGGAAATGCTGGTCGCGGCCGATGGCCTGCCGCTGGCGATGCGTTTTTTGCCCTGAGACCAACGATTTTTTTAAATCACTTATTCACGGAGATCAATCATGAAACTTTCTCTCAATTCAATTTTTGCCGCGTTGTTGACGGCGCATTGCGGCTTGACCCTCGCCACTGCGGTTAGTACGCGCGAGCCGCGTATTGAGACACGCACGATCGTTATTGAAAATGATGGTCTCGCTGGCAACGTCGATGACGTTATCGTCAACGCCAGTGTTCTCCACGCGCAGGCATCCCCTTTGCGTATCCACACTGATGTGAGGCTGCAAACCCAAGGTGAAAAAGGTGAAAAGGGGCAACTTCACGCGGGAACGCATCTGTCGCTGCCGGCGCTCGACACGTTGATCTCAAGTGCAATGTCGGAAGCATTTTCCAATTCTACCAACGGCTTCACGTCTGCTACGCGCAAGCCGGTGAAAAATACGCCGTATAGCGCAGAAGTCATTTCGGAAAAAATTCAAAGTCTGCCCGACGGCAATCAGATTACGCGCCGCAGTTCGTCGGTGGCCTATCGCGATAGCGTCGGCCGCACGCGTCAGGAAAGCCGCGATGCCATGGGCGAGGTTCGAACAATTCATATCAATGACGCTGTCGAAGGCACACACTTTGTGATGTCCCCGTCAACGAAGACGGCGACCAAAATCGGCCTCGACAAGGACATGCAAAAACGCATTGACGAAATCACCGAAAAGGCTAGGGCGATGGCGAAGAATTCCAAGCACCCTGTCACTATTCAGTCTGAGAACAATGGTGACACGGTTGTGGTCAAACGGTCAGAAAACGCGATCGGCGAAGGCAGGAAAGAAATTCGCGAGGAGGTGAAAGTACGTGTGGTGCGGAGCGGTGATTCATCAGGCGCAAACACGGGCGTGCGCGCAATCAGCCTCGCCCACGAGGGCGGCAGTATCGGCAACGCCATCAGTGAATCTATGCGTTCCGGCCCATTCGGCTTGTCGTTCCAGGATGGAAAATGGTCTTCAAAAGCCATCACGACAGAGCTGGGGACACGCGATTTCGATGGCGTGCGCGCTGAAGGAAAGCTTCGCAGTTATACGATTCCTGCGGGCGAGATTGGCAATAAAAATCCGATTACTGTCACATCAGAAACTTGGTTCTCGCCGGATCTACAGGCAACGGTGTATTCGAAGCAAAGTGATCCACGTTCAGGCGATTCGATTTATCGCCTTGCAAATGTGCTGCGTGTTGAGCAGCCACTCAGCCTGTTCAGCGTGCCGGCAGACTACACCGTGCGCGACGGACATCATCTGGACGCGTCGGCACTAAAATTAAAGTCGGGACCGTCGAACAAGTGAAAATAACCCGTCAGCCATTGATGTCACTGGAAAGCCCCGCACCATCGCGGCGTTCGCGGGCGAGCTGGCGTTTGTCAGTTCCCCAAATCTGACGGAACTGCGCGAATTTTTCCTGCCACGTCAGGCCTTCCGAGGCCATCGCTTCCATGAAGTTGGCTAGACGCTTGGAGACAACCACCGTGTAAAGCGCCAAGAACGTCGTCGGCACAAAAACCAGAAAGAAAATGACGATTTTGAACTCGGTTGGCAAGGCGTCGTGACTGAATAAATTCATACCAAGAAATCCAGTCGCAACCGTCCCGACCATGCCGCACGACGACACAACCGTCAGACGCATGGCGTTGTCGGTCTGCTTTCTCATTCGATCCGCATCCAGATATTCATTGATGTCGCGCGCCTCTTCACGCACCTCGGCGTAAAGCGCAGCCGAATCGAGCTCGCGACTCCAGTACTTGAAGAAATCGCTGGCCTGTACCTGATTGGAAATTTCATGGAACCAGTAGCGGTGATTGAAGCGTAAAAATACTTCCAGCGTCTGACGCACGTCGCGTTTGAAGTTTTTCACAGATTCAAAATCGCGCACATTCAGCCGGTCCACCGCGCGTGAAAACCGGTTGGATAACGACAACAACGCGGCTTTATGAAAATTGGCAATTAGCCCGATCTGGTAGAACTGGTGACGGAATTGCCGCAACAATATTTCGCTCCCAGGCCCGACGCGTGTGATGGCCGCAAAAGATAACCCGCAAAACAGATAGCGCGTGTCCATGCCCTGCGGATTGGCGTCTGCCTCCCAATAGCGGTCATAGCAATTTTCCCGCTCGAAGTCCGCGAGGAAAGGCTCAGCAAAGGGCAACGTGTTGGAGTCTCCCCACTTTGTTGCGAAGCCGATACGCACCATGTCGCCCCGCGAGAGTACCCGCGGATCGTCGAACGTGAGGTATGACATAACCGGAATACGTTTGTTTTCCAGTTGGGTGTACCGCAAGTTGGCACGCACCTTCGGATCGGTCGGCGCATAGGCAGGAAGCATCGGTGCCAACAGGTATTCCCAGTGTTTGGAAATCGGCGTCTGGCGGGAATTTTGTACGAGCGACAGATACCTTGACTGATCGCCGTAATCGGACGTCGCAAGCACTGCCCCGCCGTCGCCAAGAAACGTGACCTGTTCAGGACTGTGCGCACCGTGCATAGAGGCGTCCCACGCGGGCGGGTATGGCCGACCGAAGCGGTCCATGATGTCGACCACGTCTGGTAGCGGCAAGTCATTGCCGGCGACTTCAAAAACCAGCAAAGCCACGTCGATGTCGTAGAAAAAATACATTCGCACGCGCAGCACGTCGAGCGTGATGGCATCGTCACCGGGACGCAGCCGGATTTGCGCCTGCTTGATGTCGTGGCGATGAAACACATGCAACGATGATTGCCGACCCGCGCCTTCGTCGCCGACGCCATAGAGAAACCTCTGCACGTAGGGCAGAAAATACACAAATTCTTCGTAGCCGATGACGCAGGTGTCGTCGTTGATCAGCAGTGGATCATCAACATAAGTCCACGGACCGGGATTGCGCTTCAGTGTTTCCCAGTAGTGCACCACGCCTGCGCTTGCGTCACGTTTGAGTGGCCGCAATTGCACCGGCCACAGCAGCGTGTGATGAAACTCGCGGACAATTTTTTCAGTCATGAGCAGATTTTATTTTGGCTGAAACTCGGGATCACCAAACTTCCACAGCAGGAACGAGTATATGTCGGCCAGTTCGCCGTTGCGCTGGGACCGTGTCGATCCCACGCCATGACCCGCATCGTAATCCAATCGTAGCAACACCGGTTCGGCATTCTTGACATTTGCAGTGGCCGCCTGCAAGCGAGCCGCCATTTTGGTCGAATGCCATACCTCAACGCGTGGATCATTCACCCCGTGCATGAGCAACACCGCTGGATACGCGGTGCCGTCCTTCACCTGATGGTAGGAACTCATCATCAGCAGGCCCTTGAATCCATCGACAGTTTTCACGCTGCCAAATTCTGGAATATTTGGCGGGCCGTTCGGCGTAAACTCAGCACGCATCGCGTCAAGCACGCCAACCCTCGGCACGACGGCGGCGAATAAATCCGGTCGCTCGGTGAGGGCGCGACCGACCGTAATGCCGCCAGCACTTCCACCTTCAACGGCGAGCTTTTCCTTGCGGGTGAATTTACGCTCCACAATATATTCTGCGCAGGCAATCAGGTCGCGCCACGTATTTGGCTTGGTCAGTTTCTGCCCGGCTTTATGCCATGGATCGCCGAATTCACCACCTCCGCGAACATGACAGGTGGCGAGGATGCCGCCGCGCTCCAGCCATGCCATCGTGGTTGGGCTAAACGCAGGTGAGAACGTGATGCCGTAGGCACCGTAGGCGCGCAGCAGCGTCGGGTTGCTGCCATTGAGCCGCGTGCCTTTTTTATAAATTAGCGTCACCGGTACTTTGACACCGTCTCTGGCGGTGACCATCAGGCGCACTTCATCGATAGCTGAAAAGTCGACCGTCTGTTTTGGCTGCAGCGGTACTGGAATAAGATTTGCGGTGCGCTCCTCGATATTCACGTAGCGCGGCGCTTCGGTCCAACCTTCCAAACGCAAAATGGCACCCGGCCTTTTCGGGCTGGTAACGATCTCGCGTATCGCGAGATCAAATGGCAAACGTACGAATTCAAGCTTGCCGCCGCTGAAGACAGAATTGCTGAAATTGAGTCGCTGCAAACGGTCCACGCCATCGAAGAGTTCGCGGATGTAAAGCCCATCCTGGGCAACGGCCAGTTCACGAATCACTGTATCGCCGGCTGCGACGATGGTGGTGGCAGTGGCGATGTCAGGACGTGCCACCGATGTGCGCACCACCTTGTTGCGCGGCGCATTTTTGGCCGTCAGCAGATACATCGCACCATCGTGCACGGCGTAGCTGGTGACTAAATCCTTCTGGTCCACCACTTTGCGCCACGTCAGCGGTTGCGAATAGATCGTTGCCGGCCCCGATGCCGGTGCAACATAAAGACTGATTTCGTTCAGGTCTCCGTGGCGAATACGGCCCACCAGAAAACGGCCATCGGCTGACATCTTCACGCCGGGAATATCGATGTCGGCGAATTCGAGCTTGGTGTCGCTCTTCACGCCGCGGCCGAAGATCGCTTCATCCTTGTCAATCGCGCGTCCAAGCACATGCCGAAAAACGCGGCTGAAGAGGTAAAGATTTTTTTTCTCGTCAGCGCTTGGCGTTAGCGTTAACGTTAACGTCGGCAATCGATTGTAGAAAAATGCCCGGCTGTCGTCCGCCCATGAGCTCTCTTCTGCAAAGCCGATGCGATCAATGGCTACACCGAGATCGCGTGCCGCACCGACGTCGATGATGCGCAGCGACGTATCTTCCGAGCCACCTGCTGCAATGCCGACCAATACGTGTTTGCCATCGGGTGCCGCGCTGAAATAATCAAGCGCAAAGCGCTGCCCCGGCACGTTAAGCGCGTTTGCGTCGAAAAGCATGCGCTCGGCGCCGTTGAAGCCGTCGCGGACGAAGAGCTTTCGCATACTGTCGCCGGGCGACAACTTGTAATAGAAAATGCGCGTCGTTGCGCCACTACCGGCTACTTGTACATCCGTGATCGATACGCCCGCTTCTGAAAGTGTGGTGATTCGATTGAGCATCGCCGCTCGGCCGGGGATTGCGTCGAGCGCGCTGCGGGCCATGGCACCCTGCGCTTTCATGTACGCGATGACTTCCGCGTTTTTGACATCTTCCAGATAGCGATATGGATCGACAACAGTCTGACCAAAAAATGTTTCGCTCACATTACGCACCGGTGTCAACGTCGGGCTGGGCTTGCGCAGTGGTTCGGGGGTAGCTACTGCAGGCGCGATGACAGACTTGGGCGCCTCAGCCACCGGTGGTGTCGCGCAGGACACAAGCGCGCAGGCGATGATGATTGCCGCGGTGATTGAGATTGCGCGGCGCTGCGGACACACTGGCGACAACAAGTTTGGCAGGACTTTAGCGTTCAATTTCGGACTCCGAATGTAGTGGACATGAAACACTCGCCTGCAATGTAGCTGCTACCAGTAATTCTCAACAATGATATGCCCGGGCTCCAGTTTGCGGTTCATGCGAAATCCACGGCCCTTGAGTTGCGCGCGCATGGTTTCGACCATCTCAGGATTGCCACAGAGCATGAATCTTGCGCGGGCATCGGTGAGCTTGACGCCTGCGGCTTCCTCGAGCGCGCCTGATTCCAGCAGCGTGTTGATGCGGCCATGCAATGCACCGTGCATGGTGTCGCGCGTGAGCGTTTTAACGAAATGAAATTTCGCCAAGCCTTCGCGCGCATGATCAGCGGCGAGTTGCTCCAATTCGTCGGTATAGCCCAGATCGTGACGTTCGCGAACCGATAGCACCACGATAATATGCTCGAAGCGCTTCCACACGGCATCATCGCGCAACATCGAAATATACGGGGCCAATCCGGTACCGGTCGCGATGAGCCACAGATCCTGTTCACTGCCGGGTTGCTTGAAGCGGTCGACGGTCAAAAAGCCCTGCGGCATCTGTTCGACCAGCATTGTGTCGCCGATGTTCAGGGTGCCCACGCGGCGGGAGAATTCTCCGCTCGGCACCACCAGCAGGAAGAACTCAAGGAACGGCTCTTGTGGCGCCGACACGATCGAATACGCACGCCACAACGATTCGCCATTCTCTTTGACCAAACCAATGCGAGCAAACTGGCCCGGCGAGAATACGTAGCCCGGATCGCGACGCAACCGGAATGACATCAATGCGGGATTCCAGCGATGCAGCCACACAATTGGCTCAACGGTGCTTTTTGCTGATGCGGATGCGGGTGGAACGAAGGGTAATGTGGTTGGTGCTGTGGACGGCGTTGTGGGCAGCGCCGAGGGCGGCGCGGGAGTTGGAGCGTTCGACATGATGCGCCTTGGGTTAGCGCGTAGGCGCAAGATGTCACTAGTCTAACAAATTAGACGTGAGTGGTGCGGTGCGCAAATATCGGCAATCACATTGCCGAACGATGCCCCAGCATAGGCATAATTTACGTATAACGCCATTTTGCGAGGGTTTTCAGGCATTTATCTGACAGAAGCCTCGCCAATGCTAGAGTTTAGTTATCTAGCCCCCACGTCGCAACGCCGGTCGCGACACCTTGCCACCTACGCTGAATGCCGCGCGATCCTGCGCCACACTGGAACGTATCTCAGAATTGACGTTGCCACTCAATGCGCTGCTGGCCACCACGACATTTACCGTGCCGTTGGCGAGCAATACGCCGCCGACAAACTTCATTTTCTCGTAGCGGATAATGCCTTCAGAGACGCGCAACTGGCCGGTGAGATCGCTGAATTTCGACTGGCCGCCAACGCTGCCGGGCGAGCGCATCACCTGCACCAGATCGACGTTGCCAACCGCGCCCTCCTTGACCTCGAAATTACCCTGAATGGTGGGTTTGTCGAGGAGCGCGCCGACGGTCGCGGCTTCACCCGACGCGGTGAATCGGCCCTCGAGTTTTCCGGATAACGAAACATCACGCGTGAACACTTGGGTGATTTGATCGAGCTTTAGTTTTTCGACGCCCAGTTCCCCATTGAAGGAAAAGCCTTGCTTCCACGAAATTTTGAGATTGCCGGAACCCGTGCCCTCAAACAATTTCATGTCAACCTGAGGGAAAATCATGCCGCCCTCGAACATCGTGCCTTTTGCACTCAGATTCGATATTGGCACCGGACTACCCAGCGGCAAGTTCATGCCGCGCGCTGAAAAATCGACAGCCCACGGATCGTTGACGGCTGTTGCAACGGTTGCATCACCACCGGCGACGGCCTTGTTAGGCATAACATCAATATTCCATTTGCCATCTTTGGCGCGCGCTGATGCCTGAAGAATCTTGCCCGCTTTATCGAGTTTCAGTTCAGCGTCAAATGGTTCAAGCGACACACCCGGTACGTCGACTTTCACACTGCGCAAGACGATTTTGCCGATTTCGATGCCCTTGCCACGGCCTTCCGCTTCCGCCCATTTGACCGCACGCGGCAACGCGTCAGCCGCGATATTTACTTCAGTCAATTCAAGCGTGTCGATCACGAAGTTGTCACTGAACAAGGTCGCCATGTCCATATAAAGTCTACCGCTGATCGCTTTCGCATCGAACCCCTTGCCGAGCGACAAATTTTCAATGCGGACATGCGGACGCGGCAATAGCGCCACTTTGAGACTGCCCGAAGAAACATCGTCGTGCAGCCATTCACCAAGAGATTTTGCCAGCCGCAAATTGACGGCACCAAGCGGAATCACCTGCACCAGTCCAACGGCTGCGACAACCAGCACCACCATGCCGACCACCAGCCAACGCAACGCGCCGCCAGTTTTTTTCTTTCCGCGCCGTTTGGGCTTTGGACCGGCCAGCGCTTCGTCTTCGGCTGCCTGTTCGTTTTGTTCGGCTAACTCCCGCAGTCTCGCGACCTGCGCGTCGCGCTGGCGTTGCTCGGCCTCTTCTTCGGCGCGTGCTTTTTCCTCAGCCCGCTCACGGCCTTGACGCTCCACCGCGATACGCGCTTCGGCTTCTTGTTCGACGCGTTCACGCCCTTGTCGCTCGATCGCGATACGCGCTTCGGCTTGCTGTTCGACACGTTCCCGCTGTGCCGATTGGTCGGCAGCTTCGCGTGAGGCAATCTCGCGTGCGCGCATTTCCGCGAGTGCTTTTTGCTCGGCCTCTTCACGTGCTTTGCGTTCAGCATCAAGTCTGGCCTGGCTTTCACGGTCGGACTTTTCGCGCATCTCCTGCTCGACCAGCATCCGTGCCTGTGCTTGTACTTTTGCTTCTTGTTCGGCCTGCAACTTGGCCCGCATCTCGGCTTCTACGCGCGCACGATCCTGCGCCTCCTCACGTGCTCGCGCTTCGAGTCGCTGACGATTCTGAGCCTCCAAATTTTTGCGGGTTTCCGCCTCCGCCTCGGCTGCCCGACGCGCGTCCTCTTCGGCTTTTAATCTCACCGCAAATTCGGCTGATGCCTTGGCCGCAGACGCCGCCTGTGCTTCTGCCATCTTGCGGGACTCAGCTTCAACGCGGGCACTTTCCTCCCGAATTCTGGCGATCTGCGCTTCCATTTCGGCGCGAATACGAACCTCCTGTTCGGCCAGCATTTTCTTGGCTTCTACTTCCGCGTTGGCTTTGGCTTCCACCTCGACGCGCGCGAGCATGCTACGCTCCATCTGCAATTGTTCTTCCAGCATGCGCCGTGCATCATCACGCGCCTCGGCCATGATGGCCGCTTCAACTTCGGCGCGGGCACTCTCTTCCACGTCGGATTTCAACAAGGTTTCCATCTCGGCGCGAACCTTTGCCTCGATCTCTTCCTTCAATTGATGGCGCAGGTCTCGCTGTGCAGATTCGAATTCCTGTTGCTGCCGCTTTGCAGCAGCCTCAGCTTGTACACGCGCTTCCGCCAAGGCGCGCGCCTCGGTCTCGGCACGTGAACGTGCTTCCGCCAGTGCTTGCGCTTCGGATTCTGCGGCGGCGCGGGCGGCTGAGAGTGCTTTTTGCTGCTGCGCCGCTTTCTCAGCTTGCTCGCGAGTTTGCGCCGCACGGGCTTCATTGTCCGAATCGCGCTGCTGTTTTTCTTCGGCAATTTTTGCGTCCAGCGCAACCCGCGCCGTCTCTGCCGCCGCTTGCGCGCGTTTTGCTTCCTCAAGTGCGCGTTCTTCAGCATCGCGCCGCGCTTTTGCTTCCACATCCAGACGCGCGCGCAACTGCGCCTCGCGCTCGGTACGTGCACGCGCTTCGGTCTGCGCTTTCTCACGTGCCTGTGCCAGCGCGGCAACCAACTCCGGGTCTACTGGCGCGGGCGCGGGCGCTTGCACCGGTGCCGGTGCGGTGGCGCGTTCAACTTGGCCGGCCGAAGCCGGTGTGCGATATTGCGAAGGTTTGAACGAGGCCGTTGCCGAGGGATCGAAAGCGGGTTTCTTGGGTGCGGTGAAATCGAAATCGTCGTCGTCACCACCAAAATCGGTCAGCGGCTCTTCTTTCTTGACCTCAAATACTTTGACGTAGGCATCCTTCTGCAATGCAGAGAGCACCTTTGTCAATGCGGGCATCGCGAGATCGGCTTTGTCTACCAGCGCATCCACGTTGGATTTGCCGTCGATTGCCTTCAAGACTTTCATCATCTCCCGAGAGAGCGACTGGGTCTTTTGGTTCACCTGTGTGACGCCCTTGGCGGTCTTGGTGAAAACAGTTTTTGCATCCATCGCTTGATTCTTCTTTCAAAGATTATTCTGACAGCGCCGGAAAATTGTTTAACTCGTCGTTATTATTTGAACCTGAACTACGGCAGGCCTTGGAGGTTAACGTTGCGGGCCAAGCGAATATCTTCTCACGAAACCCGAATTTGCGACAGTTGCTGCTTGTAGCCAATGGTAACTGCCGGGGTGGGTCACGCGTCAACGAAAAAGCCCGTGCTGACGTTTTCAGTGCAAGACTTCAACTTTATACGGGGAGCCAGCATGAACACGGCAATATTGAAACGTTTCCAAGTGGCCTTGTGCGCCGCACCATTTATCGCACTGTTGTCCTTGTCCATGTCGGCGTTTGCCGATCCGCCGTCCCGCGTTGGGCGCGTGAGCTTCATACAAGGCGACACATCGTTTTTCATGGATGCCGATGAAGGCTGGCGCAAGGCGCAGATTAATTTTCCGGTTACCAGCGAAAACTCGATCTGGACTGAAAATAACGGTCGCGCAGAAGTCCGTATCGGCGCTTCGGCTGTTCGCATTAGCGATCATTCATTGCTCGATTTTGTGCGCCTTCAGGACGAAGAGATACAAACGTTCTTGCAGCGCGGCACTATGAATCTGCGGCTGCGCGCCGACGACTTTGCCGACCGCACTGATTCGCGGGACGGCAATGATGATTTCCGTGTCCAGACCAGTGAGGGGCAGTTTGTTTTTGCCGCAAATGGCAGATACCGCATTGATGCCTCACCCCAAGGCGGTGAAACCCGTGTCTCGGTGTTCGCCGGGCGCGCGCGTTTTGAAAACGGCGACAACCGAATTTCAATCGAGGCCGGTAAATCGCTGGTGGTACGCGGTAACGGCAACGCGACAGATTTTCGTTTTGAACCCGTCTCGGAATCAGGCTTTGACCGCTGGGCCGAATCGCGCGATCAAAGCTGGAACCAGATCCACACCCGCTACGTGAGTGAACGTACGATCTCGCCGTATATGACCGGCTATGAAGATTTGGACCAGTACGGTGACTGGATTGACGACCGCGAATACGGCAGGTTGTGGACGCCGCGC
>JANNRY010000436.1:0-2967 GCA_031401935.1 Betaproteobacteria bacterium
GGGTCACTGGACGTCCGCCTTGGTGGACTCGATGTTCCTTTAGTGCGACATCGATGCTGCGCCCAAACCACAGCGCATCGGCCTGTGCGATGCCGTTCGCAAGCAGCTTGCTGTGATGCTCAGTAAGCTTGCTCTCATCACGTGCAACCAAAATAATGTCCGACGAAATGACATCGCTGCCCTGATGCAGCAGTTGGTGAAACGAATGCTGGCCGTCGGTACCGGCGTCGCCGAAAATGACCGGGCAGGTTGCGTAGTCGATGCGGTTGCCATCGAGATCAACGCTCTTGCCGTTGGATTCCATTTCGAGTTGTTGCGCGTACTTGGGGAACAAGCCCAAGCGATGCGCATACGGCAGCAGTGCGTGGCCAGAAACATTTAGAAAATTGCGGTTCCACACACCGACCAGCGCCATCAGCACCGGCAGGTTTTTGCCAAGCGGCGCGTTACAAAAATGCTCGTCCATTGCCTGTGCGCCGACGAGCATTTCCTCAAAGCGCTCAACGCCAACAGACAACGCCACCGGCATGCCGACCGTGGACCAAACTGAAAATCGGCCGCCAACCCAAGGCCAGAATTCAAAAATACGGTCTTCCGAATATCCCTGGCGCTTCGCTTCAGCCGGTTTTGCCGTGATCGCGATAAAGTGCGATGCAGATGCGCTTTTTCCCGCCGCGCCACTCCCAATACTGCCCAGTTTTGCGTCTAGCCAACTCTGCGCCGTTCGCGCGTTGGTCATCGTTTCATCGGTCGTAAAGGTTTTGGACATCACCAGAAAAAGTGTGGTCGCCGGATTCAGCCCAGCCAGAGTGTCTTCCAACTGTGCACCGTCGATATTCGACAAAAAATGCACGCGCGGGCCGTCTGCAAAGCGCGTCAATGCAGCGCATGCCAATCGTGGGCCAAGCGATGAGCCACCGATCCCGATACTGACCACATCGGTGAATGCCTGCTCGGTGATACTGCGGATGCGACCGCTGCGGATACCATCCACAAACATCCGCATTTTCTCAAGCTGGCGTTGAACCAGTGTACGGATGTCGATACCATCAACAGTCAATGCACTTTTCGACCGTAGCGCCGTATGAAGTACTGGCTGGTTCTCGGTGCGATTGATTGCCTCACCACTCATTTGTGCTTTGCGCGCCACCAACAGCGCTTGTTGATTTGCCAGCGCCAGGAGCGAATCAATCACCGCAGTCGGCAGATGCTGGCGGGAAAAATCTGCGTATATTCCGCAGGCCTCCACCGTCAGTGTCGATAGCGTCTTTGATTCAGCATCACGCTCGGCTGCGAATTTGGTAAGAGATTGCCACGCGGTGGTGGTAGTCGGGCGCGGCATAGTCAGCGGATTCCGGTGCGTGGGTGAAGGAAGGGCACATTATAGCGGCAGCATCGTGTCAGGATTCACGCAGCAGAATGGGTACGGACGGAAAGGATGCTTGTTAGAATTGCGTTCTGAAAACATTGCGATTGCCGAGGAAAAATTGGAAGCCCCACACAAAAGCAAAAGTGGCTTGGTGCGCATCTGGCGCGCATTTTTCTATTCAATCGAAGGCTTTTCGGCCGCGATCAAACACGAACACGCTTTTCGTCAGGAATTGTTTCTGGCATGCATACTTTTCCCGTTTGCTATTCTTCTACCGTTAACGCTAACCGAGCGCGCACTGCTGATCGCCACGCTGTTGTTGGTGCTCGTGGTTGAACTGCTCAATTCTGCTGTCGAAGCGGTTGTGGATCGGGTGAGTCTTGATAACCACGATCTTTCCAAACGGGCAAAGGATTTGGGTAGTGCAGCCGTTTTTCTCAGTTGCGTCATCGTGCTTGTCGTCTGGGGCTGCATTACCGGCCCTGTCGTTGGCAAACTGTTGACACCGTTGAGGTAGCCATGTCGTCTCGTTCAATGAGTCCACCCGCCAATCTTCGCCACGACCCATCGCGTGTGATCCGCGCCCCGCGTGGCGACGCCATCACCTGCAAGAACTGGCTCATCGAAGCTGCCTACCGGATGATCCAGAACAACCTCGACCCTGATGTCGCCGAGCGGCCCGAAGATTTGGTGGTGTATGGCGGCATTGGCCGCGCCGCGCGCGACTGGGCCTGCTATGACGCGATTCTGGCATCACTCAAGAAGCTTGAGCCCGACGAAACGCTACTCATTCAATCCGGTAAACCAGTCGGTATCTTTCGCACGCACGAAGACGCGCCGCGCGTGTTGCTCGCGAATTCAAATCTGGTGCCGCACTGGGCAACATGGGAGCATTTTCACGAGCTCGATCAAAAGGGCCTGATGATGTACGGCCAAATGACAGCGGGTTCGTGGATTTACATCGGCTCCCAGGGCATTGTGCAGGGCACGTACGAAACCTTTGTCGAGGTTGGTCGTCAGCACTTCGGTGGGAATTTGAAAGGTAAATGGATTCTCACCGGCGGGCTCGGCGGCATGGGCGGCGCGCAGCCGCTGGCCGCGACCATGGCGGGCGCGTCGATGCTGGCGGTGGAATGTGATGAGAGCCGGATCGATATGCGCTTGCGCACCCGCTACGTCGATGCGAAGGCGAAATCGCTCGATGAGGCGCTCGGCATCATTGCGACCGCGCATCAGGAAGGTCGCACGATATCCGTTGGCTTGCTCGGCAATGCGGCTGAGGTTTTTCCCGAGATTGCCGCACGGGTAAAGGCGGGCGACGCGAAAGCACGGCCAGATGTGGTGACCGATCAGACTTCCGCGCATGATCCATTGAACGGCTATCTGCCGATCGGCTGGAGCCTGGACAAGGCGATTGCGTTGCGCGCATCTGATCCCAATCAGGTTATTTTGGAAGCGAAGAAATCGATGGCCGTGCACGTGCGCGCCATGCTCGCCTTGCATGAGACGGGCATCCCCACGCTGGATTACGGCAACAATATCCGGCAAGTCGCCAAAGATGAAGGCGTGGTTAACGCTTTTGATTTCCCCGGCTTCGT
>JANNRY010000437.1:0-1847 GCA_031401935.1 Betaproteobacteria bacterium
GCAGGCACCGAGGATGCTACCGCGAGTGATCAAGCTTCCCGCCGACGTTGCAGAGGGCGAGAACGATTTTATTTTTCTTACTTCAGTGCTTCACCAGCACGTCGGTGAGCTTTTTTCAGGGATGGAGGTACTCGGTTGCTACCAGTTTCGGCTGACACGCAATTCCGACCTGTTTGTCGATGAGGAGGAAATCAAGAATCTGCGTTTGGCACTGCAAGGCGAATTGCCACAACGGCACTTGGGCGACGCGGTTCGTCTTGAAATTGCGGACAATTGCTCCGAAGAAACGCTGCAATTTCTCGCTACCCAGTTCGAATTAAATGAGATCGATATTTACCGCGTGAATGGTCCTGTCAATCTGGTGCGACTCATGAATGTGCCTGATCAGGTGTCGCGACCAGAGCTCAAGTTTCCGCTATTTGTACCGGGTGGGCCGAAGGGCATTTCCAAGGTGGCGAAGGGCAAAGACATTTTTGAGGTGCTGAAGAAGCAGGATATTTTGTTGCATCAACCGTTCCAGAGTTTCACGCCGGTAATCGAATTCATTCAGCAGGCGGCGCGCGATCCGCAGGTGGTGGCGATCAAGCAGACGGTGTACCGGACCGGCACCGATTCGGTGATCATGGAAACGCTCATTGAAGCGGCCAAATACGGCAAGGAGGTGACTGTCGTTGTGGAGCTGATGGCGCGATTTGATGAAGAAGCCAATCTCAATTGGGCCTCAAGGCTCGAAGAGGTGGGCGCGCATGTCGTCTACGGCGTGGTCGGCCACAAGACCCATTCCAAAATGGCACTGGTGGTGCGTCGCGAACAGGAAGAAGGGCAGAAACCAGTATTGCGGCGATACGTGCATTTGGGGACCGGCAATTATCACGCCCGCACCGCGCGGCTATACACCGATTTCGGCTTGATGACGTCGAACGAAGAAATTTGTGCGGACGTCAATCAGGTGTTCGTGCAGCTCACCGGGTTGGGCAAGGCCACGAAATTAACGCGCGTCTGGCAAGCACCGTTTTCACTTCACGCCGGTGTGTTGGCCGCCATCGAAAACGAAATCAAGATCGCCAAGAGTAATAAGCCCGGCGCGCGCGGCCACATCATTGCTAAGATGAATTCGCTGCTGGAAACCGAAGTGATCGAAGCGTTGTATCGCGCCTCCAGCGCCGGCGTGAAAATCGATTTGATCATCCGTGGCGTTTGTGCGTTGCGTCCTGGTGTCGTTGGGTTATCCGAGAATATTCGCGTGCGTTCCATCGTCGGCAGGTTTCTTGAGCACTCGCGCATCTATTACTTCCGCAACGGCGGCGATGAGCGCGTCTGGTTATCTAGCGCCGATTGGATGGATCGCAATTTCTTTCGTCGCATCGAGCTTTGCTTTCCAGTGCAGGACGCCAAACTCAAACGCCGCGTGATCAGCGAAGGACTGAAGCCCTATCTTGAGGACAACGTGCAAGCGTGGGAAATGGACGGTGAAGGCGGATACAGCAGAAAGCGTCCTGCGAGAGGGCCCAAAGCGGTTCGGCGAAATGCGCAGGAGCAGTTGTTGTTACTGCTGGCGGTCGATGGTTAGCTGTAGCGAAAATTACCAACGAAATGCGTAGATCGCCTATTGGCGCGCCTTCTGGCAAACTATCGGCCGGAGAGCCCCACCAGTGCTAGAGTTTGATAAAAGCACCCTGCAAGCCTGCGATCTTACCAGAGCTTCCACCAGGCTTTGCCACCGCCTGTAGAGGTCTTGGCGATCATGTTGTTGTTCGGAAAATTCTTTTCCAGCACGCGGCGTGAAGAATTTGCGAGTTCAGCCATTCCCATCTGTTCATACGCCTGTACCGAGATCACCAATGCTT
>JANNRY010000438.1:0-7844 GCA_031401935.1 Betaproteobacteria bacterium
GCGGGCATGGCTATGGCAAGGCATTGCTGAAACATCTGGCTGCGCTGGCCGTTGAACGCGACTGCGGTCGTTTCGAGTGGCGCGTACTCGACTGGAACACGCCCTCAATCGAGTTCTACAAATCGCTGGGCGCAACCGTAATGCCGGAATGGCATTTAGTGCGGATGACGGAAGCAGAGTTCGCGGCGCTGGCCCAAAAATAAACGAATTTAATTAAACACTAGCACTGGCGAGGTCCTCAGGCACAAAATGCCTGAAGAATCCCGTCAATACTAGAGTTTCACTAATTTATTCTGATGCGAGATTAACGCGCACCAGCCGCCGTCGCCTTTTTAAGTGCCACCCAATCCGCCACTTGAATCCGTGCAACGGCCTCTGCGCGCGGGCTGGCTTCCGGTCGGAAAACGATGATTTCACCCATTTGCAGGTGCAGCCATTCGTCTTTGTTTCGCGAGCCATGCAGATGCGAAACCAGGACAGTGTTCGTTCCCTTTGATGGTATTTCGGCTAAACGCTTGGAGCGCGCCGCACCAATATCAAACCCGGGCCGAGGTGCGGACGGATTGAGGTCTTCGGTAATGTCCACCGTCCCCAAGTCCAGCAATCGCGCAGTGCCGACACAACGGCATGGTTGCGACGAGCGCACCGCACCGATGGGAATTTTCAAATCACGCATCGCCTCACCAACGCCGCGCGCGTTTTCTTCGCCGATAGCACTCAGATTGGTCGTATCGCATTTCTCTGTGACGGTACCGGTTTCTGAATGGCGCATGTACAAAACAAATCCACCTTTGCGCAAGGCTTCCACCAGCACAGCTCCCTTGAGCTCTTTGGCCGGATCAACCACGGGCGGCGATGGCGGATTGGCAACAGGCGGCAACGCAGGCCATCCGGGCGCTGCTCCGGACGGTGCAACGGGCGGTGGCGATTGCACACCAACCTGCGCTTGGGTCTGCGCATACGCATGCGGGACCGCGTATGCCAGCGTGAGAAAAAGTGCTGCAAGAAACAAACGATTACTTATGTTCATTCTGATGCTCCTGTGTCTACAGATTTTTCTCATTTATTTTCCCACCTTTGTCCTGCTTTTGTCCTTTATGCGACGCAAAAAACAATAGGGGCGACTTTCGCTCATTTTTCGCTCACTGATAGAATGTCCGATTGTATTTCTACAATATCCCCATGACCGCCTCCTTCGAGTCCACCTTCAAACGCCTGATCCCCGCCGTCGATTTTTGTTCGCTTCGTTTTGTCGAAGAAACCAGCGAGCAACTGTCGGTGCGGCAAAACGTCCCTGAGCCACCGCACACTTGTGTTGATCGCGGCGTGATGATTACCGTGATCGACAAGGGCGGCTACGGCTATGCCGCCACCAGCGATATTTCCGAATCCGGCTTGCGTACGGCCATCGCACGCGCACATGAATGGGCCAAGCTCACGGCGGGGCGCGGTGTTGCCGACTATTCCGCATTCGCCATGCCAAAGCCTTCAGGGTATTACCGCACGCCTTTACAGCAACCCACGCCACTCTCGAAACGCGAAAAATTCGAGATGCTCAAGGCCGAATCGGCTGACTGCAAAATCGACGACCGGATCATCGACTGGTCGACGTCGTTTTGGACCACACACACCAAGCAGCTTTATGTCACCGCCGACGGCGCGACCGTTGAGCAAGAGTTCGACTATCTCGTACCCTCACTGACCGTCACCGCATTCGCCGACGGCGAAGCACAAACGCGTTCCTTCGGCGGGCGATACAACGGTTTTTGTCAGCAAGGCGGCGCCGAGATCATCGCGCGGTCGGGCTTTCATGGTTCAGGCAAACAGACCGCTGCAGAAGCGCTCACGCTCTTGACCGCACCCAACTGCCCGTCCGGCAAAATGGATGTGATCCTGATGCCGGATCAGATGATGTTGCAGATTCACGAATCCATCGGCCATCCGCTGGAGCTTGATCGCATTCTTGGCGACGAGCGCAATTTTGCAGGCACTAGTTTTGTCACGCTCGATATGTTCGGCAGCTATCAATACGGATCAAAGTTATTGAACGTAACATTCGACCCGACCATGGCGCACCAGTTTGCAAGCTTCGCGTTTGACGACGACGGTGCTGCGGCCAAAAAAGCCTTCATCATCGAAAACGGCATCCTCAAACGCACCCTCGGCGGCACCATTTCGCAGGCGCGTGCACGCGCACAAGGATCGTTGGTCGAAGGCGTCTCCACGGCGCGTTCGTGCTCATGGAATCGCGCGCCAATTGATCGCATGTCAAATCTCAATATCGAGCCCGGCACATCGTCGCTCGAAGAAATGATTGGTTCGATCGAAAAAGGCGTGCTGATGCGCACCAATATGTCGTGGTCCATCGATGACTCGCGCAACAAGTTCCAGTTCGGTTGCGAAATTGGCCAGATGATTGAAAACGGCAAGCTCGGACACATCGTCAAAAATCCAAATTACCGCGGCATTTCCGCGACGTTCTGGCGCTCGCTTGCGATGGTGGGCAACGCATCAACACAGGAAGTGATGGGCACGCCATTCTGCGGCAAGGGTGAGCCCAGTCAGGTCATCCGTGTCGGGCACGCCAGCCCGGCGTGCAAATTTTCTGACATCGATGTGTTCGGGGCCGAAGGATAAAGCGCCATGCAATCCTACTTTTACAGCCTCGCCGATTTCATCAACACGCAGATTCACGGCGGTGAGACCACCCTCGCGTGGCTGTCGGCTGAGGAATCAAACTTTGTCCGCTTCAACAAGAACACGGTGCGTCAGGCCGGGTCAGTTAAGCAACTCACACTGACGCTATCTTTTATCGCCAATCAACGTCGCGCTGAATCGGCCATCTCGCTTGCAGGCATCCGCGAGAGTGATGAGGCCATGGTGAAGGCGACCATCGAATCGCTGCGTCGCGATGTGGATGATCTGCCGGAAGATCCGTATTTGCTGTTTAACCAGACACCGCAATCGTCCGAGCACATCGGCGAATCAAATTTGCCGTCGGATGCCGACATGCTTGATCAGGTCATGGGTCAGGGTGCGGGCAAAGACCTAGTTGGCCTTTATGCGTCCGGGGTAATTTACAAGGGCTTCGCCAATTCACTAGGGCAGCGCAACTGGCATCGGGTCGATAATTTTAATTTTGAGTGGTGCCTTTATCACACCGCCGACAAAGCGGTGAAAAACAGCTACGCCGGCACGCACTGGCAGCCAGCAGAATTCGAACAACGAATGGCTGCGAGTGCAATGCAACTCGATATTCTCAAGCGCCCACCAAGAGTGCTGTCGCCCGGACAATATCGCGCCTTTCTCGCCCCGGCTGCCGTAAACGAAATTGTTGGTTTGCTTGCGTGGGGATCGTTTGGCGTGAAATCGCAGCGCAATAAACAAAGCCCGTTGATGAAACTCGAAGACGGCTCGATGGCCTTGCATGCATCGGTGAGTCTGTGCGAAAACAGTCTGGAAGGTATTGCGCCCGGTTTTCAAGCCGATGGATTTCTAAAAACACCGGAAGTCTCACTCATCACTGCGGGCAAACATGCGGGTGCGCTGATCAGCCCGCGTTCATCACGCGAATTCAATATTGACAATAACGGTGCCAATTCAGCCGAAGCGCCCGAATCGCTCGATATGGCGGCAGGCAACCTGCAACGCGACACGATCCTCGATACGCTTGGCACAGGCTTGTTGATCGGGAACCTCCACTATCTGAACTACTCTGATCATATGGCATGCCGCATGACTGGTATGACGCGCTTCGCGACGTTCTGGGTTGAGGACGGTGAAATTCAGGCACCCCTGAACGTGATGCGTTTCGATGATTCTGCGTATCGTTTGCTTGGTGACAACCTGCTGGGGCTCACCGCCGAGCGCGATTTGATTCTGGATTCGGCAAGCTATGGCGAACGTTCCACCGGCTCGGCGCGATTGCCGGGCGCGTTAGTGAAGGATTTTGCGCTCACCCTTTAGTAACAATCCCGATTGACGTGGCAGTTGGGCCGCTGTACGATAAATTCATTCAAAAACAAAGGCTTCAGAATGATATTGAATAAGCGCTCGACGTTCATTGCCGCGTTTATGTGCGCGCCATTATTGGTCTGTATGGCGTCACCGGTTTTCGGTCAAACGGCGCAGGTTCCCGGCGCGTACAAACCATTGAGCACCGTTGTCGGTGTCACCAACGCAGCAGTTGCTGCGCAACTTGACGTGCAGGAATCAACCAATCCGCTGGCACCGGGCATGTTCAACGATGCCGATCTATGGCAACGCGTGCGGCGTGGTTTCGTGATGGAGGAACTCAATTCGCCGTTGGTATTGCAGCAAGAACAGTGGTACGCCAGCCGCCCCGATTACATCCAGCGATTTGTTGATCGTGGTTCCAAATATCTGCACCACATCGTTGAAGAGGTCGAGAAGCGCGGCATGCCGATGGAAGTGGCGTTGTTGCCAATCATCGAAAGCGCATTCAACCCGCAGGCGTTTTCGCATGCCAAAGCTTCCGGTATGTGGCAGTTCATTCCATCGACAGGAAAAAGCTTCGGGCTTAAACAAGACTGGATGGCCGATAACCGGCGTGACATCTTATTGTCCACCGGCGCCGCGCTCGATTACCTGCAAAAACTTTACGGTATGTTCAATTCTTGGGAGCTCGCGTTTGCGGCCTACAACTGCGGCGAAGGTTGCGTCGCCCGCGCGATCACCAAGAACGCAAGGCAGGGCCTGCCAACAGATTACCTCAGCCTCAATCTGCCAAACGAAACACGCAGCTACGTACCGAAGCTGATCGCGGTAAAGAATATTGTGTTGTCACCCGGCAGCTACGGCATTGAACTCGAAGCGGTGGAAAATCGCCCTTATTTTGCCAAGGTCGCAGCCCCGGAAAAAATTGATACCCACCTCGCAGCAAGGCTGGCCGAAATGCCGGAAGATGAATTCGCCACCTTGAACCCTGCGTTCATCCGGCCCGTCGCTGCATCGGGTACCGGCTATTTCCTTGTGCCTTATGAAAAAGCGGAAACATTTCGCGCCAACCTTGACCTCTATCGTTCGCTAAACGGACCGATGGTGTCGTGGCAAACAGTGAACGCCAAACGCGGCGAGTCGATCGACGCCATCGCCAAACGCCACGGCATGACAGGCTCGTATCTGCGCGCCACCAACGGCGCGCTGAAGGAAAAGAAAGGCAAACTCACTCTCGCTGCGACGATCATGGTGCCGATGTCGGGAACGGCCAAAGTCATCAGTGCGGCGCTGGTTCAGAAAGCGGCGCTGAAGGCGGCGCAGCCTGTACCTGTAGCTATCACACAAGTTATCGCACTGGCCGGCAGCGACACCGCGAGTATTGCGTCACCTGCTCCTGCCATCGTCGCTGTCGTCGACAAGGCAGACGAAGCATCGGCACCGCCAGACGCACACCGAGTGCAGCGTGGCGAAACACTATTCTCGATTTCCCAAAAGTACGGCATTGCGATTGACGAAATCAAAAGCTTCAATGCGATGAAAACAAACGGTGTGCAGCTTGGCCAGAATATATTTCTCAGCGCGAACACGACAGTCGCTGCGGCACTGTCAAACACGCCACAACTGGTACGCGTGAGCACGTCAGCCAAACCGATACAGCGCAAACCTTCCACCTACACCGTGCGTTCCGGCGACACGCTCCACGCGATTGCAATCAAACACGCCGTTGAGCTAGATGACTTGCTGCGCTGGAATAAACTCAGCGCCAAATCAGTCCTTCAGCCGGGGAACAAGATTCGCGTGACGTTGTAGGCCGGCGTACCAGCAATAAAATACGCAGAACGCCTATCCACGGGCATTTCAGGTACACATTGCCCTGAATGCCCCGCCCAGCATAGATTTTTACTTTTTTTCACCTCAAACTTCCTGCAGTTCACTACAAGAACTTCTTGCGCCGCAAATCACTCTATTGAACATGAATGCAAACAGCGCGCTAACCAGGAATCCGAAACTTGATGCCGCCCTGCGCGCCATGTCGGGCGAGCACGAGGGTGTCGATCCGGTTCCGCAATTCATCGCATTGATCGACGCCTTGCGACCACGCGATGCCGAAGACCACGCGCTCGCTAATTCGCGCTTCATCGCACTTTGCGAAGCGATTGAATCTGACGAGGCCATGCGCATCGCGCTGCGTGCGCGTTTACTGGCATTGCTCAGTGGACGGCGGCAGGTAAGTTTTTTTTCCGATAGCGGCATTCTGCCGAACACCGGTTTTTTTTCTGAACTGTGGCGGCGCATCGTGCAACGTGTGTTACCCGCAATCACTGATACTTCTTATCTGAAAGATTGCGTCAGTCTGATTTTTCATCGGCGCGATGACTACGAATGGTTGGGCGCAATCACCAATGAATACAAGCTGCGTTTCTGGCAGGCGCTTCGCATGTCCGAAATGCGCGATGAAAAAGCAATGCTTGATTCGCTTTCGCAGATGCTCGATGCCAGCGATCATCTGGCGACACGCATCGGCGCGATGGGGCTTGAGCCGGAGTTAGTGCGCCTTTATCCACGTATTGAAGAACGCGACTCTCCGTTTCTGGCGCTCGCCGTTGAAACCCATCAATTAGCGGCGTCGTATCGTAGTTATCTGGCTGGTGGCGAATCGCCTGCTGAAGATGAACAGCAACTGCTGGTGCTGGTCGCGCAATGTACCGAGGTCCTCGTGCGCATCCGTGGCCGCGCAGCGAACGTTGGTACCAGCCTGAGCGTCACGTATCTATTGCGGCGACTGGCGCAAAGCCTGTACCGGCTTGAATCACTGGTGCGCATATTAAGCACACGTCATGAACTGACGCAGTCATCGGCAGATGAACTTCCGCTCGTGGAACGCTGGGTGGCGTTTCTGGGCGACGCCATCGAAGGTGAAGCGCGCGGCCGCGGGATACGCTCGCATATCGGTCGCACCATCGGTTTGCTCGCGTTGCGCATTACCGACAACGCCAGCCGCATCGGTGAGCATTACATCACTTCCACCCGCGCTGAATATTTCGATATGTGGCGCTCTGCCATGGGTGCAGGTTTCATCGTGGCTTTCATGGCGATTCTTAAAGTTTATTCGTCAAGCGCCACATTGCCGCCGCTCGGTTATGCACTGGCTTATAGCTTGAATTATTCGTCCCTGTTCATGTTGATGCATGTACTGCACCTCACGCTAGCCACCAAGCAACCGGCGATGACGGCCTCGGCGATTGCAGCGGCGATCAGCGAAATTCGTGGCCGTATGAAAGATGTGGAAAAACTCGCAACTGTCGTCACGGACGTTATTCGCAGCCAGATCGCGGCCATCCTCGGCAACGTGCTGGTCGACGATCAAGGCGCTCAGCGATGCGGGCATCAAGTCGATTGCCTATGACGTGCAGTTTGAAGATCCAAACGCGCTCTACATCACCTTCGACAACGTCGGTGTCGGCCGCATCATTGCGCAAGAAGTTCAGAAGGCCAAGCCAGAAGGCAACTACGCCTTCATCAAGGGCGACAAGGGCGATCCAAACGCAACCTTCCTGTTCCAGGGCATGATGGAAGTGCTGAAAGAAGGCCTCGATTCAGGCAAGATCAAGAACGTCTGCGAAACCTTCACCGACGGTTGGAAGCCAGACAATGCCCAGAAGAACATGGAGCAATGCCTGACTTCGACTGGCAACAAGGTTGACGCTGTCCTGTCTGAAAACGACGGCATGGCCTCGGGCGTTGTTGCTGCTTTGACCGCACAGGGCATGGCCGGCATTCCGGTCGGTGGCCAGGACGGTGACTTGGCTGCGATTAACCGCGTTGCCCTCGGTACGCAAACCGTGTCGGTGTGGAAGAACGCCAAGGATCTCGGCAAGGTTGCC
>JANNRY010000439.1:0-5554 GCA_031401935.1 Betaproteobacteria bacterium
GGCCGCGGTTGGTGTGCCGGCCACGGCGGCGGATGGTATTGCTACTGCCACGATCGACGCCGCTGGCACTTTCGATGTTGCCGCCGCTGGCACCAGTGCTGGTGCCGGGGCTTTTGACGTATCCATCTCCAGCGTCGTCACCGGCGCAATCCGCTTGGCTATCGCTTCAGGTGTATTGGCATTTTAAACGCTTTTGCCAACGGTATAGGTACCGACGGCGAAATAAGCCAGCATGAAAATGCCGATAATGAGTGCAAACGCACCAATCGTAACGGCGATTGTCATTTTGATCGGGTTCGCCCCGTTGCTCTCTTCGCTGGAACCGTGATGTGACTGTGACATGGCGACTTCCTGAGGACGTGAATTTCGAGTGATGTAATTATACTGGCGAAGCGGATTTCGACTCAAATCCTGTTTGCACGTGCATGGACGCAATACTGGCGCGGCAAGCTTTGGACAGAATGGTAAACTAACGCTGTTGGTTGCTGCGCGCCCGTAGCTCAGATGGATAGAGTGCTACCCTCCGAAGGTAGAAGTCGCACGTTCGAATCGTGTCGGGCGCGCCATAAAATGCTAATAAATTGTTTAAACGCGCATTCAGCGTTAAAAATATTAAGCGCAGCGACTACGCAGACTTCTTGTCAGCCATACCGTTAATGGATTTCAGCTTCGGCCGCACTTGCGCCACATATTCCGGCACCCAGCGCTTGAGATCGCGACGCACCTCTGAATCATCGGGCATGCGATCCTGATTGAGCCAGCTTGTAAGTGACTCCACAAATCCAGTCGCCACTTCGCGCGCTTTGGCGACGCGCAGCTTGGGGTGTGGAGTTGGCCGTGTATGTTCATCGTGGGCAAGTAACTCTTCGAAGAGTTTTTCGCCCGGACGCAACCCCGTGTACACCACCTTGATTTCGTTATCGGTTGGCTCTGAGAGACGAATCATGTCATTTGCGAGATCTACGATCTTCACCGGCTCACCCATATCGAGCACGAATACTTCACCACCCAAGCCCATCGTACCTGCCTGCAACACCAGCTGCGCCGCCTCAGGGATCGACATGAAGTAGCGCACCATGTCCGGGTGCGTCACGGTCACCGGCCCGCCCTGATCGATCTGCTCCTGGAATCGAGGGATGACGCTGCCTGCGCTACCGAGCACATTGCCGAAACGCACCATTTCAAACCGTGTATCGCCCGATTGTTGCAATGCCTGACAGATCATCTCCGAGAGCCGTTTGGTAGCGCCCATTACATTGGTGGGGTTCACCGCTTTGTCAGTAGAAATCAGTACGAATTTTTTGACACCATATTCAATAGCTGACTTGGCAACGACGAGTGTGCCGAGCACGTTGTTCTGCACCGCCTCCCACGCGTTCGATTCTTCCATCAGCGGCACGTGTTTGTAAGCCGCAGCATGAAATACCAGCGAGGGCGAATATTGGTGCATTGCCTGATTCACACGGCGCGCATTTTTAATGTCGCCAATGACACTCGCAATAGGCAGATTTTCGAACGCGTCGCGCAACGTTTGCTCGATCTGATACATGGCAAATTCGTTTTGCTCAAACAGCACCAGCATCGAGGGCTGATAGCTCGCGATTTGACGGCACAATTCAGAACCGATGGAACCACCGGCGCCGGTAACCATAATGACTTTGTCGGTAATGAGTTCGTGCAACCCTGCGTCATCGAGAATGACGGGCTCGCGCTTCATCAAATCTTCCACCGCGACGCGGCGAATTTTTGGCGGCATGGATTTGCCACTCACCGCAGGTGCCAGCGCGACACTATTGAATTTCGGGATCGTCAGCACTTGTACGCGCGCTTTGTTGCATATTTCAATCACGCGGCGGCGAACCGAATATGGGACCGATGGCATCGCGATCACTGCATGTTTTACTTTCAAACTGCGCGCGATTCTCGGCAACTCATCGATGGCACCAAGTACACGTTCACCGTGAAGGAGCCGATGGCGCTTGTTTGTGTCGTCGTCCAACAAACCCATTACCCGCCAATCACTACTCCGGGCCAACTCCTTGATGAGGCTCACCGCAGCATCCCCGGCACCAAGTACCAGCACGGGCGTGCCCATGTCACCAGTTTTTCCGTATTGGCGCCACTCCTGCCAGGAGCGGTAAGCGATGCGACTGCCCGACATCAGGACAATGAGTAATAACGTCTGCACGAAAAATTGTGCGAAGCCCAGTGTCCCAAGCCAGCCACCAACCCAAATAGTAAGCCCGATGGCCAGTGACCCGGCGACAACGCTTGCGACTATCCTTTGCACATCAGGCAGGCTCGCGTAGCGCCAAAGGCCCTGATACATCCCGAAAATGACAGAGACAATTGTTTGGACAGGGATTGCCACCGCGAGCAAAACACCCATTCCCGTTAGCGGCCCGACTGAACCGGTTGCAGGCATCGCATGGGAAAACAATGCAAACGTGATGAACCAGGAAATGACCAGCATTGCCACATCGTGACCGAACGCAAAAAGGGCGCGCTCGTTAATTGATACGGTCTTCATGTTGCCTCACGGTCATTATTTTTTGATTTCTTGTTTTTCTTTTCATGTAAGCGCCACTCAATTACAACCAGCAGCAGCACATATATTATCACCCACGAAAGCAAAATGGCATCTGGCGCGGGGCTTCGCATTGCGCCCAGCGCAGATCCGGCAGCCACCAGCATCAGGCCGTAGTAAACGAGCGCTGTTTTTCGATGGCTCCAGCCAGAGAGAATGAGTCGCTGATAGTAATTATCGCGGTGGGCAACCCATGGCTTGTGCCCTTGCAATAACCTCCGTAGCAGTGTCGCGCTGGCATCGACAATGAATGGCGAAAAAATAAGCGGCGCAAACCAAACTGGCCAAACCTCCTGCATGGCACCGTGAATACCCAACGCAATTGACAGAAAGCCCAACGGAATTGAGCCCGCGTCACCCATAAAAACTTTGGCCGGTGGGAAATTAAAGATCAAAAAACCTGCTGTCGCACCCGTAAGGGCTGCCACCAGCAAACCCAGCGATCCACCTGAATTCGGTATCATGCCCAGCGCTACCGTGTACGCACCGAAACCGATGACAGACATACCGCCTGCGAGGCCATCTGCACCGTCCATAAAGTTGTACAAATTGGTCATCCAGACGATAGTGAGCATTAACGCAACCGCAAGCACAACCGCCACTGGCGGCGACAACGCCCAGCCCATCGACACGCTCGCTCTAGCGGATGACAAACCGAACGTATTTACCCAGAGCAGCAACACCAGTATTGCAGCACCGGTGTGAACAAGAAGTCGCAGAACAGCCGAGAGCGGCCGCAAATCATCGAGCAGGGAAATAGTGACCAGCACGAGACTGAGGCCCGCGATACCGGCAACCAGATCACGCTGCATCCACACGCCCGCAAACAGCCACACGCTCGCGAAAATGGCAATCCCGCCGATTCTTGGCACAGGCGTTACGTGCAATCCGCGCGCGGTGGGGACATCAAGAAATACTTGTCCGATTCGCGATCCGCGGAGGATGTAAATGAGCGTGGCAGTCGTCACCAGCGCCGAGAAGAGTAAAAAAATCAAGCCGATTTTCTCAGAATCTTGGTTGGTTTGATCGCCGCTGGCACAGAGCGATCAAAGCTTGGTACAAAATAAAACGGGCATCTCGATTGAGATGCCCGTCAGAGTTTTCGACTACGAAATTACGGACAGTTAGCTGGGACTGTTACAACAACAGTCTCCGTGATGGTGCCCGCAACGACGTTGACGCTTATGGTGGTTGGTGACGTCAAAAGTGGGGTCGGAGCATTCCGCGTGAAGCTGATCGAGTTTCCAATCGATCCGGACGTCGGCGTTACCGTAAACGCACCTGGTGGGACGCCCGGCGTGGTGACGGTTGCAGTGAAGTTACCAGATCCTGAAGTCGTACTCGTGCCGGTTTGACCGCATCCAATGGTGTGTGTCACAGGCGTTACAGTCAATGTTGTTGCCGGTGTCGCAGGTGCCGCATCGCCAGCGGGCCCAAGTGCGCCAATAACCTGTGAAGTTTCGATCACGCGGTTTTGTGCATCCGTGACAATCACCTGGCTGGTGCCGCATCCGTTTTGGGTGATGCGGAAGCTACCGCCATTGGTGATAACAATGGACGGGAACACCGACAAAAATTGAGGTAAGGGTGTCGTAATAACGTAAGGCGGCGTACCACCATATATATAGTAATCAACAATGCCACCAAACGGACACTGGGCTGGCTGGCCAACACCAGGTTTGGCCCCCGTGAAGGTGGTATTTCCGCTTGGCAGGCTCGTGAGGATGCCAACGCCGCTAACCGTCTGAATAATATTGAAGTTTGCGCGCCGCAACAAGCCCGTAACGGTATCAGTCGTGGTCAGCGTGGCAACCTGCGTAGGCGCGGTGACAATAGCCGTTAGCCGCGCAACCGCTTCGCCGTTTTCATCCGTGTTGACAATCAGTGACGTTACTTGAACGTTGGTGCCGGGCGTCACAAAGCGGAAATCGCCTTGGAACACATCAAACCGGATCGGACGGTTTGTCAATTTAATACCGTTGACGATGGCTGTCACCACCACCCTTGCGTCGCCGCCGCTGCACAATCCAGTGCCGCAACCAGTGCCACTCGGGGCAACCGGTGTAATCGTGACAATATTATTTAGCGTAGTCGGTCTGACGTTAATGTTCGTCGCTGCCGAGGCGCCCACATTATCTCTCACGGTAATCGCCACAGTCGTATCAGCAGCAACGCTCCGTGCAATCACTGTAAATTTTGAACCCGACACAGTAGGTACCGGAATCACCACATTATTGCTGGTGAAGGCTTGATAAGGGACGGTGCCACCGCTGATCGTGAATTCAGTTGGCACATCAGCAAAAACATCCGCGCTGCCTGGTTGAACCTGCAAGGTTCCACCGACGGTTGTGGTGCTCGCCGCCCCGCTACCGCCGCAAGAGCCGAGTAATCCGCCAACTGCGACGAAGGCTGAAATGATCGCGAACTGTTTCGCCCAACTACCCGTGCTACGAAAACTATTTTTGATTGCCACGGCGGTGTCCTTTTGAGTTCGTCTTCAAGAATGTGATCTATGTGACACTTATTTGAACCACTTTTCTCAAAGAATTATAGCCTTACCTGCTTTTATTAAAGCGCAACTTTCAGTTTGATGCAAGTTTTTTTTGTCATGCTTTCGCGTGCCTGATTCGTAAAAACACTAACTAGATTGACTCTCCATCGGTCATGCAATCGAGACCCGAATTTGAATTGCCAAGTCATTTATCCATAAAACAGCAAGGAATCAGGGGTTTGATGTCTATTTTCGACATACGCGGAAACAGGAAACGCTAACTACGGACAAGTTGCTGGTGTGCTAAGAATGGAAATTTGTGCGGGCGTTGCGCTACCCGCACCTACGTTGATGATGGCTGTGGTCATCGGGGTTGGCGGGGGTGTAGGTCCGACAGTTCCGCTGTTTGCCCGACTAATTGTAATCACACCGTTTGCAACTGGCGCCGCGAGCGCAGTGCCCGTGATGGGTGTGCC
>JANNRY010000440.1:0-6160 GCA_031401935.1 Betaproteobacteria bacterium
CAGATCGCCATGTCTGGTGAATCGCTCGCCTCGCAATCAAAGGGATTGCTTGAACCCGCGCGCGGATTTTTGATCGCAACCGGCAAGGCCGCGGGGCAGGGGCTGTTGCAAATGGTGCTGGCTGTTTTCATTGGCTTCTTCTTTTATCGTGATGGCGATGCGTTGATGAGCGCGATTCGCAAGGCGCTTGACCGCCTCACTGGCAATCTGGCCCCGGATCTCATCTCCACCATCCAGAATACGGTGAGCGGTGTGGTGCACGGCATCTTTGGTACCGCGCTCGCGCAGGCCGTAGTTGCGGTGACCGGATTTCTCATTGCGGGTGTGCCCGCGGCATGGCTGTTGGGCGTGCTAACGTTTTTTCTTTCGCTGGTGCCGATTGGCCCACCGCTGATTTGGGGCGGAGCAACTGTGTGGTTGATTTTTCAGGGTGAAACCGGCTGGGCGATTTTTATGTTCCTGTGGGGGCTTTTGTTTATTAGCAGCATCGACAATATCGTCAAGCCTTTTCTCATCAGCCGATCAAGCAATCTGCCGCTATTGCTGATCGTGCTTGGTGTATTCGGTGGTGTGATCGCCTTTGGTTTTATTGGCGTTTTCATCGGGCCGCCCGTGCTGGCAGTCGGCATGACGTTGATACAACTCTGGATCTCGCGCACTGGCGATACCAAGGAAGCGTAACGATTGCGCTGGTCAGACTTGTCTGACGGTGAGTTGGGTTAATCTATTCCGGCTGAACCCGCTACACCCCAAAAAATTCTTGTGGCCTCAATGGCGGCAGGGATAACAGTGGAGTCATTTAAAATCGAATCCGCGTTGCGAGGCTGTTGAAGCGGTTCACCGGCTTTCGCAACCACCGATTAACGTCACGGATGAAAATAGTATCGCCGAAGCAGCCAGTGCATTCGGCCCGGCCATGGTCATCAGTCATTTTTCGCCATTATTTGACACCGACCGGTGCGTGATGGCGCTGCTCCCGGCCTTAACATGATCGAACGCTTGATGCCAGCCGAGACCGGGCGGTTTTACGCGTATAACGATGAGCAGCTTCCTTGGTAGCCAGTGTAAGCCTCAACTTTAGCTGCGCAGCCGGTCGAGGCAGGTTTTCGAAGCGTGTCTCGATTAAAATCTACCATCCGTCAACATTGTCGACCAACACCGAGGTAAAAATGTCATTTACAAAAATAGTTTCAACGCTTCTTTCGCCGATCATCGCTTTTACGTTAGCGTTAACGTTCACGCCTGACGGATTTGCGGCTGTGCCTGCGCCGCTCGATAAAATTATGGCTGGCGATCACCGCAGCGATGCCAATCGCGCGCGCGACGTTTATCGGCATCCCGCAGAAACACTCGGGTTTTTCGGGGTGACACCGCAGTCGACCGTGGTGGAGATTTCCCCCGGTGGCGGCTGGTACACGGAACTGCTCGCACCCTATCTGCGTGACAACGGTCGCTATATCGCGGCGTTTCCCGCGCAGGCTACACGCGGCCTCAAGAATTTTCAGGACAAGCTCGCAACCAAACCAACGCTTTACGACAAAGTGAAGATCGTGCCGTTCGGCGTGCCTGCCGCGCTCGATATTCGTCCTGAAGGCGGGGCCGATTTTGTGCTGACATTTCGTAACGTGCACAATTGGGTGGACGACGATAACGTCGATGTCTTCATGAAAAGTTTTTACGATGCCCTGAAGCCGGGCGGCGTGCTCGGCGTTGTGGAACATCGCGCCAAGGCGGGCACAAAATTGAAAGCGTCAATCGAGAGTGGCTACATGAGCGAAGAGTTTGTGATCAAACACGCGCTGATGGCAGGTTTCAAGCTCGACTCGAAGAGCGAAATCAACGCGAATCCAAAAGATACCAAGGATTACAAAAAAGGCGTGTGGACCTTGCCGCCGGTACTCACCGAAGGCGAGACGGATCGCGCAAAATATCTGGCCATTGGTGAGTCGGATCGGATGACGCTGCGATTCATCAAACCCGCAAAATAATCGACTCGGACCTATCCGGAGGCGAAGCATGAATCGACGTGACATGTTGCGCATGTGTGCGTTGGCAACCGCGTTGCCGTACGTGGCCGGCCACGCGCAGACCGTGACGTCAATCAGCAACCAGACCATGGCGATGCGAAAAATTCCTTCCTCCGGAGAGATGCTCCCGGTTATTGGTCTCGGTACCTGGCAGACTTTTGACGTAGCAAATGATGCGACTGTTCGCGCACCGCTGGAGGAAGTACTGCGTGAATTCGCCGCGCTCGGTGGCAAATTAATCGATTCCTCTCCCATGTATGGTCGGTCCGAAGATGTGGCGGGTGAATTGATTGCCAAGCACAGCCTGCGCGAAAAATTGTTCATCGCCACCAAAGTGTGGACAACGGGTAAGGCCGCAGGCATTGCGCAGGCCGAGGAGTCGATGAAAAAGCTACGCGCAGCACCCATTGACCTGTTGCAGGTACACAATCTGCTCGATGTCGATACGCATCTGCGCACGTTATCTGAATGGAAGCGACAGGGCAGGGTGCGTTATATCGGCGTGACACACTACACATCAAGTGCATACGATGCGGTGGCGAAAGTCATCAGCGCTAACGCAGTCGATTTTTTACAGATCAATTATTCCATCGGTGAGCGCGAGGCCGAGCAAAGACTATTGCCATTGGCACGAGAGCGCGGCACTGCCGTGATCATCAACCGGCCCTTTGCCGGCGGTGAGATGTTTCGGCGCTTGCGCGGCACCCCCTTGCCTGCGTGGGCGGCCGAAATAGACTGTAGAAGCTGGGCGCAGTTGATGCTCAAATTCGTGATCTCGCATCCGGCGATCACCTGCGCGATTCCGGCGACGTCACGTATCGAGCATCTGCGCGACAACATGGGCGCGGGACTAGGCCGCATGCCAGACGAGAAAATGCGCGCCCGCATTGCGGCAAGCGTAAATTAAAATAATTGCATCACGTCCGTTTTTTTGGCGCGCAATGATATTCAATCGGCTCAGTTTGTTATTTTGTCGCGTGTCAGGCGCAATCGCCCTCGGTTGCGCACTTGCCATGCCGGCAGCGCATGCTAGCGAACTTCAAGACGCAGAAAAGGCCTACGCGCGCAAGGATTTTGGTCAGGCGCTGACGCTGTTTCGTATAGTTGCCGCGCAGGGAGATGCGGCAGCGCAATTCAACCTCGCGACGATGTATGCGAAGGGGCAGGGCGTGCCGCAAAATTATGCCGAGGCGGCGGCGTGGTTTCTGAAATCTGCCACGCAAGGATATGCGCTTGCACAAAACAGCTTGGGTGTGCGCTACGAGAAAGGGCAGGGAGTCGCACAAAATCCAGTTCGGGCGGCGGCACTTTATCGGGAGGCCGCCGAACAGCGATTAGGGCTCGCCCAAGACAATCTATCGGACTTGTTTGCCAAGGGGCATGGCGTGACTCAGGATTTGGTGCTTGCGCATGTCTGGTCCAGTCTTGCCAGCGCGAATGGCGAGGCAGGTGCTGCACGAAAGCGGGCGCTGCTGGAGCGTGAATTAACACGTGAGCAGCTTGCCGAGGCAACCACCCATCTGGGCATCATGGTTTCGCTTGGCCGTGGCGTGCCGCAGGACCCGAAACGCGCCGTCATGTATTTCCAGAAGGCTGCGGCGCAAGGCTATGTGGTGGCGCAGTTTGAACTGGCAGAGTGCTACGACAAGGGAAAAGGTGTGGCGCAAGACTACCGTCAGGCAGCGAAGTGGTATGAAAAATCAGCCGTGCTGGGACACGCGCGTGCGCAGGCAAACATCGCCTACATGACCGAAATCGGCCAGGGTGTTGCGCCCGATCCGAAGCTCGCGGCGTACTGGTATGCCCAGGCGGCAGCGCAAGGTGAGGCGGTCGCGCAATACAATCTGGGTGCGATGGTTGAAAGTGGTCGTGGCGTGAAGCAGGATCATATTGAGGCGCACAAATGGTTCAACATCGCTGAAGTCAATGGCAACAGCAGCGCCACAGACGCACGGCGCCTGATAGAGAGCCTGATGACGACAGAACAGATCGCGGAGGCACAGAAACGCGCGAGTGACTGGATGAAAACAAATGGTCCTGCACTGAAAAAGTGAAACTCTAGTGCTGGAGCGGCGTTTGGAGCTGTTTGTGTCTGTGAGGCTCGCCGAATGGCGATCGGTGTGGTGATGTGCAAGGGAAACCATTGATAATTTTTTGCACATACCAGTTTCGCGAAAAAACAACCGTGGTCCCCTATTTTCTGTTTCGGCGCTCCCCGTGAGCGAGGGGTTAGGCCGCACCAGTGGCAAGCGGATATTCAATGATGACTTCCCCATCTTCGTCAAGGGCTCCAGTCGGCGCGAACCCGAGTGACAGGTAGAAGAGTTCTGGCCCTGTCTTTCCAGGCACGTATGAGGAGTAAAAGCGGGTGATGCTCTTTCGGCTTAGGACATACCGAACGACTTCTTCGATGACCCTCTTGCCGATTCCTTTTCCTTGATGTTCTGCGGCAATCATCAGGCGCCACAGACAGATTTCGGGCTTGGCAGCAGGAGTCTTGCTGAGAGTGTCATCCCATAGCATTACAAAACCGACTATCAGTTCATCCAAGTAGACAGCTCGATACCATGCTTCTGGCACGAACAATGCTTCCGCCAGGGAGACGGCATTTGTCGCGACAAATTGCTCCTGGTCGGGTCGAACTTTGAGCCGACAGACTCTATGTACGGTCGCGCTTGTAATGTCGCGGAGTGAGACGGTTGGCATAGGTGTCTCTTGTGCGGCCTAAGTTAATGTTTACGTCAACTCTGACGCATAACTTGTTTGGTTGACAGACAACGGCAGACAACGAGGTTTTTTGATTATCGCATTGCTCCACTTTCACCAGTTCACCATCCGCCACTATTTCAGCTAGCGTACTTCCAATCCCCCCAATGCCTCAACCAGTTCCGCAAGCATGTGCCGCAGTTCGCCAGTCATGAGTGTGAAATCTGCGTCGAAGCGCTCGTCATCGTTTTGATTTTGCGCGTTTTCACTTTCACGAATCACATCGACTGGGACGATGCGTTTTAGAACCCATGATTCGGTTAGCACAAACGAGACGCGATGTGCCCAAGTCAATGCGAGGCGGGTGCACTGTTTTCCGCCGGCAATATGCCGTTGCACTTCTTTTGGGTCGAGGGCATGGCGAACAAAGCGGACAGTCGCTTTTTCCTCTACCGGCGACTGTAATTCGGTGTCCAGATCAACGCTGAATCCGTGGGGCACGTCATTATTTGCCAGCCACGCGGTCATTGCCGTTCCAGGCGACAAGGTCGTGTTCAGGCGTTCGATCACGAGGTCATCCACTGATTTATTTAGTAATGCCACCACTTCGTCGGCTTTGCCGGGAGAACCCGCGTCGATCACCAACCAGCCGTTTGCAGGGTCGATCCAGATGCCGGTATGACGGCGCACATTGAATGCGCGTGGCAAAAGTTCGTCGGTGACCTGAACTTTAAGCTCACGCAATTGCTTGCGGCCCGGTTTATAGCCCTGCCTTGTTTCTGCTTCGATGGCCTTTGTCCGGATGACTTCTTTAATAACCGAGGCTGGCAGCAGTTTTTTTTCTGTGCAAAGCGAAATCAGCATTTGGCCATGGACTGTGTGGACCAGGCCACCATCGTCGCGGGGTGACATCCAGCCCTGCGTCTGCAATTCAAAGCCCGCCACGGAGCGAAACGCGTGGCGTCCGAGCTGTCCTTCAAGGCTTGATGCGCTGATTTTCCATGGCGCGGGGAAACGGTACACCTGCAAATTTTTGAACCACATAAAGCCCCGCAAAAAGCGTCGTAGTGTAACCGAAGGCGGGTCCCACGAACGCAAAACGACCATCGATTTTTTTGGCTTGTGACTGGAAATTTGCCTTCGGGTTTGGCGCTTCCACGCTGCCAATGGCATCATCTCGTACCATTGAGCATTCCAGATTAAATGAGAGTCAGAATGCTCAATCCCTCATCCCGGCCCTCTCCCAGATGCGGGCGAGGGTGAGAGGTGCCGAATTCACTGTCGTGAATTGCGGAAAGATCAGTAATCAATCAGGAGCGGGACGAATGCCGAGCAAGGTTGCCGAGGGCGTAGAGCGTGGGTGGATCATTCCCATTGGGGGCGCAGAAGAAAAAGAGAATTCTCCGCAGATACTGCGGCGGTTTGTG
>JANNRY010000441.1:0-4396 GCA_031401935.1 Betaproteobacteria bacterium
GGTATTTGTGCGTGATGAGAGTAGCGAGAACGTAGCGTCGATTGAGTCATTCAACGATGCCTTGATGGCGAAATTCAAGCTCGGTGAGGTAAGAGAATTCACTATCAAGGGCTGGAAGAACGAAGATGTGCAAATGTGGGCGGTGTACCCCCCCAATTTTGACCCGAAGAAAAAATGGCCACTGCTCCACAATATTCATGGCGGGCCGCATGCGAACTGGGGCGATAATTTTCACCAGCGATGGAATAATCAGGTGTTTGCCGCGCAAGGCTATGTAGTGGTGTGTGTGAACTACCACGGCTCACTCGGCTGGGGAAACAAGTACCTTGAATCCAACACCGGCACGTTCGGCAGCAAAGAGCACGCCGATGTCGAGGCCGGCACCGATTTCATGCTGAAACAGGGTTACATTGACCCTCATCGGCTGGCGGCGAGTGGCGGCAGCTATGGCGGCAAGATGGTGGCGTGGATGAATGGCCGTAATGGCGCGAAAAAAGGCGGGGACCGCTACAAGGCTTATGTCTGCCATGCCGGTTGCTTCGATTGGGTGTCGATGTATGCGGGCGATGCGGGCTATTGGTTTAACCATTCGCTCACCACAAACTACTGGGACAACCCGAAAAAATTCGCCGCGCAGAATCCCATCACATTCACTAAACACATGAAAACGCCAACGCTGGTCATCCACGGCGCGCTCGATTATCGCGTACCCGATGCGCAGGGGTTGGCGTATTACAGCACCTTGAAAACGCTTAATGTGCCGTCACGGCTGGTGTTTTTCCCCGATGAAAATCACTGGATATTGAAACCGCAGAATTCTCGTCTGTGGTACAGCGAGTATTTTGCGTGGCTGGAGAAATATGTAGGGAAGGGGCCGTCGAAGCGGAAGTAACGTATGCGGCTTAAAGCTTCAGCTTGGTTTTTTCCGCAGGTGCGTCGCATTGCACATCCGCCCCCAAACGAAATAGCGCTTGGCGCATTTCGGCTAACTTCAGATCGATGTCGTCATCGGTCTGGTCGGGATCGTGGTGGAACAGGTGCAGTCGTTTGACGCCCGCCCTGAACGCAAGGTCGGCCACTTCGCTCACGCAGGAGTGGCCCCAATCGACCTTTGACGGGTATTCATGATCGCGATAAGTGGTGTCGGTAATGAGCAAGTCGGCACCCCGAATGAAATTGGCAAGTCGTTCTACATAGGCCAGGTCATAGCGCGGGTCGGTCTTGAGATATAGCTCGTTGTCTGTGATGTAACAAACCGTCCTACTGTAGCAGCTGAGCTTGTAGCCCAGGCAATAGCCGGGATGCTTGAGTAGCATCGTGTCGATGCGCACCGGGCCGAATTCGAGCGTCTCTTCGCGCAAATCGCGGAACAGCAGCCGCGCGCCGAATTCACGAATCGTCACCGGAAAATAAACGCTTTCCATTTGCGCCGCAACGGCGCGCTCGATGGTGAGGTCGCCTTGGTACGGGCCGAATAATTCAATCTGATTGCCGCGCACGTACAACGGACCGAAGAACGGAATCGTGTTGATGTGATCCCAATGTGTGTGTGAAATAAAAATCCGCGCTGACAGGCGCTGCACTTTTGCCGCGCTGATGCTGTCGGATAGCTGCTTGATGCCGGAGCCGCAGTCAAAAATGAATAGTGGTTCGCCGCTGACCTCGACACTCACGCACGACGTATTGCCGCCGTACCGCAGCGAGCCCGCGCCGCAGACCGGCAGTGTTCCATGCACACCCCAATAGCTCACGGTGACATTCTCGGACAGAATTTCATCGATTTGCCGCATCAGCGTTTCGCGCCGGATCGGTTTCACGATATAGCCGTCTGCGCCGAGTTCCTTGGCGCGGCGGCGATCAAAATCGTAGGATTTCGATGTGCACATGATGATTTTAATCGAGGCCAGATCGGCACGTTTGCGCAATTCGCGGCAAAGCTCGAAGCCGTCCATCTCGGGCATGATGACATCGCTGATCACGCAATCGGGCCGCTCGATGGGAATTTCGCGCAATGCCTGCACGCTCGAATCGTATGACTTGACCGTATGCCCTTCGGCCTCGAGCACGAGCGTCATCAGTCTGAGCATGAACTCCTCGTCGTCAACGATCACGAACTTCATGGCTGCATTCTCTGTTGTGGTGTCCGGGGTTTAGTCCGGTGAGGCAGGTGCGCAGTCGGTATCGTACCTCAAGGCGTGCATGATGGGCTGGTACCACCCCTTGATCACGTTAGAATCGTGCCATCAGTATCTGTGGAAAACGAAGCATATGGCACTTTTCGGGCTTTTTGGCAGGAAAAAACAGGGCTACTCATCACCGTGGTTGCAACTGACCGTGGTCTACGCGACCTCTCCAAGCGGGTTGGAGCCAGCGCATAAATTCGCAGTGCGGGGCAAGATTCTCACATCAGGCCCGATTGAATTTGAGTACATCGAACCCGGTTCATATGTGGCGTTTTTTCCGGGAACGGCGGCAGGATTGGCGCTGGGAAACCAGCTGGCGGATGATTTGCGCGTGATCGCGCATGATAAAGCGGTACCGAATTTTGGTGTCGGCGTTCAGCAGGGAGAGTGCCTTGCGCAAGTGCAGGGCACGGGTCGGTTTGTGGCAAAACCTGCGGGGAAAATTATTTCCCAAGCACTGGCGCTGGCCATCGAAGAGGCAAACGCGCACGCTTGATATAAAATGAAACCCTAGCATACGCGCGGTTCTCAGGCATAAAAGCCGCTGAGAAAGCCGTAAATAGGCATTCTATGTATTTTTGATGTAGCTACCGCTCGCGGAATTTGTATAGCGCCGCCAGATTCCCTCCAACGGTCCTGAAATACCAAAACGTTGCATCAGGTGCGCGATCACAAGCAGCAACCCGTACAACACGATTGCTGTGACGAACAATTCAAACTGTCCGAACGCCGCGCCAAGCCCATAGCCAAAGCCGTTGAGCAGCAATGCCATCAACACCGATTGGCCGACATAGAACGAGAGTGCGAGCCGTCCCGCAGGCGCAAACAATCGAACCAAGGCGAGCCCCGTTTGACTCGCCCGAATAAGTGCGAACGCTGCCACATACGCCAATGCCAGCACCGGCGCGAATGATCCCAGCAAGGCTTGCCACATCGTTGTCGGCATCCACGGGTTCGACGCAACCGATAGCTGCGAAATCGCAAATGCGATATTGATTGGCAGGCCGATGAGAAGCCCAAACCAGAATACGCGTTGCCAAAAAGAGCGATAGCGCGCTGGATAGCGCAGCCATTTGAGTTGCGCCGTGAGTGCGCCAAGGAGAAATAACAACATCACTTGCGGCAGCACAAAAATATAAGTTGCGGTCACGATAAAAAAATCGTTGGCGCGTTGAAGGGTTGCGTCTACGTAATCGGCTTCTGTGTAGATCGCGAAAACGCGCTCGCCATCCTGCTCGGCTTCCATTTGCGCGGCGTGACTGTCGCTGGAGTTATCGCTGGGGTTGTCGACCGGACCACTGGAAGAAACTCCTGCAACAACTGCAAACAGAACGCTCGTGACGACGACAATAATCAACCAGAATTTTGCCGCACTCAGTAGCGCGCGCGGCCCTTTCTTGATGTGCCGCCGCAATAAATATCCGGCGATTGCGTAGCGCGCCAAAATATCGCCGAACCAAAGCAGCAAGCCATGCGCAATGCCCATGAGCAACATGAAATTCATGCGTCGAGTGAAACGCGCATGCGCATTGAGGCCGCGAGCAGTCCAACGACGGGTCTGAACGGCAAATCCATAACCAAAGCAAAAACAGAAGATTGGATAGAACTTGTATTCAAGCAAGAGCGCTGTGAAAAACAGGCACACTTCATCGGCAACGCTACTGGTCTCGAAGAGCACGCCGAGCGACGGACTGCCGACGCCCCAGAGGAAGCTTTGGATGTTTACGGCGAGGATGCCGAAAAGTGCCAACCCGCGCAGGGCGTCGGTCAGGTCGTCGCGCGGCATCGCTGTTTTGTTTTAAACATGGTGACGCATTAGTGCGTCAATGTCGTGCGCCTCTGAGCTGTTTGACCAGCATGAATTCACAGACGGCCAGCATCGACGCAAAACAGATCAGCGACCACACCGGCACGCTGATGCCAAATAGCGGTGGATATTTATCCGCACAGCCGCCGTAAGCCGCCAGAAATTCCGGCCACCAGCTTCGCATCGGCAAGTTATAGACGAATATGCCGACCGGGTCGCTAAGACAACTCGCCATCGAATCGCCTTTGCTGACCTGCCAGATGGCCAGTCCTGCGCCCGCTGCCGAGAGCAAGCCCAGCAGCCCTGCAGTGATCATTGCGCCGAGTCGGTTTGGGCCAGTTACAGCCGCCAGCAGCGCGACCGCAGCAATCGACAAATAGACGTAGCGCTGCAAGATACAAAGCGG
>JANNRY010000442.1:0-2443 GCA_031401935.1 Betaproteobacteria bacterium
GCCCGGTGTGCCCGACGCGGAGCCGATCTACCGCGTGATCACGACTCTGCTAGACGACAAGGAGGCAAGTGCAGCCGATCTCGCAAAACTGTTTCACCAGCGCTGGACGATCGAGACCACACTGGCGGAATTGAAGACCACACTGAAAGGCGCGGATATCGTGCTGCGCAGCAAGACGCCAGACCTGGTTCGCCAGGAGTTCTACGGTCTGCTGCTGGCACACTTCGCGATTCGCAAACTGATGTGGGAGGCGGCATTGACACGAGACGAGCCGCCAGAGCGACTGAGCTTCAAGCAAGCAGTCAATACAGTGCGCCGAAAACTCCCCGCCTACGGCGCCATTCCCCCCAGAGCGGTTTGAAAGATGGTGGGCGGACGTTGTGGGTGACATTGCGCGGGCAACGCACACGAGCCCGAAAGTCAGATGTAATCCACGTGTAGTCAAGCGACGATGCAAACAATATCTGTCGCGAAAAGGAAACGAAATACTGAATCAAAAGTTCGACTGGACACCAAAAATTGTTCAGTGAACAGCATTGGGTCTGGCCCCGAATACTCGCGGAAGCCAGCACCGAGTGCTTTGCGCGCCAACGTAAAACGTATATCGCCATTTGGCGCGCCTTTCGGGACGCTTTGTGGCTCACGTGCGCGTGGAATAGCGATTTGCATGGTGATGTAGCAGCGACTGTTTCGTCGGAAAGAAGACTTGACGCTGACTCTTTGCCTTGCCTTGCCGCGCACTTAACATCCGCATAGAATACCCACTTGGTAAAACTTTTTGAGGAGGTGACATGGGTGCAGTGCTGATTTCTACCAAGGGGCAGATTGTGTTGCCCGTTGCCGTGCGGGCAGCGTTGGGCCTTAAGCCTGGCATGCGGGTAAATGTGAAGGTCGATGGCAAAAAGGCGCTGATTACGCGGGCACCTGAGAAGAAGACCGTGAGCCTGCAGCAGATTCAATCCCTCTTGAAGTATGACGGCCCAGCCATACCCGTAAGCGCGATGCGCGTGACAGACTATAAAGCGTAGAACGTGCGCGCAATTGATACAAACGTATTGGTGCGCGCACTGGTTCGCGACGATACCGCTCAGTCTGCGCGCGCCGAAGCTTTGTTGAGCGAGCACAAAATATTTATTCCAGTTACGGTGATGCTTGAGTTTGAATGGGTGTTGCGGTCGCGATACGCGTTCCGCCCAAAAGTGGTGGCGCAAGCCATAGCCGGTATCGCCGCATTGGGCAATGTCGTGCTGGGCGAACGCGCAGCCGTTCTCGCAGCAGCAGAAAAATCCTCGCTAGGATGGGATTTCGCAGATGCCCTGCATCATGCTTTGAGCGAAGGCTGTGATGATTTCGTTACCCTCGATGCGGATTTGGTGAAGAGATCTGCACGGTCGGCAGCAGCGGCCACAAAAATTGAGCCTGTAATTATTAAGCTCTGAACACGATGACCTCATTCTCAGCGGTGGTGGAATTCACGATATTTCTCCATCAAGAAGTTGCGATGCTCGAACACCAATCCCTCAATTTTTCGTACATCGGCTGGTGAGACGTTTACGTTTTTTGCCAACACTACTGGATCAATCCAAAACTTGCATTCACCATCAACTGTGTCAATGTGCGGACCATCAAAGGGCGGGGTCGATCAAAGCGCCGCCGCGCTTTGGCAAGGTATTGCCGTGAAATGTTGTGGCGCGACGCCCGCCTGAGTGTGGTCGCGGCAGGCGACGATGGCCGAAGAGCCTGCTACGGGAGTGGGGGTATCGGAGGATAGGTATGTCAATCTGCCCAGGTTCTGATTCTTTAACCCGCAGGCGGCATCAATCCGGGCCCGCACCTCCGGCGTTCGCGTTTTGACGCCTCCGCGGGTATTATCGACCATCAAGATAAATGAAAAACACTGCTGTCTTTCTTCCGCTCAGCGGGCAACCCCAATTCGATTCGAGGAGACCTCATGTCACGTACTAATGCATTGCGCGGTTATCTTAAACCCGCCCTTCTGGCCTTGTGCCTGATAGCTGCCTTGCCGCTGATGGCGGCGGACAAGGTGCGCATTGAAAAGCAGGCGGATATCCCCGTATTCAACTATGCGATTTCGGAGCCGCTGGTAACGGTAGTGCAGGACAAAGCGGTCTTCAACAGAGCAGTGGCCAAGATCCGTGAAGACATCGAATCGGTGCTGGCGAAGTACGATATTGCCGACAAGGCGTCCCAGCGACAGTTGCTTGGTTCCCTCACACAACTGAATTTTCTGGCAGGTCAATACGATGCCGCAATGACGAGTGCCGATGCAATGCGTGCACTTGAGGAAAAGCCGGCAGACAAACTGCTCTCGGGTCTGCGGCTGCGTGCCATGGTGGCCGCAGCCAAAGAAACAGGCGCTGTAAACACCCCGGCCTACTTCACGGCCGTAAGCAAAGCGATACGCAAGGAACTCGATGGCTAT
>JANNRY010000443.1:0-1913 GCA_031401935.1 Betaproteobacteria bacterium
CTTATTGGTCTCGAACTCAAGCGCGAGTTGTACGTGGGTGAGTTGTCGGACGTAAGGAAAGCATTGCTGCCGATTTTTGCGGCGGTCGGCGGCATGATTGCGCCCGCACTGATTCATTTCTCGCTCAATGCCGGCACACCGAGCCAGCCTGGGCTCGGTATTCCGATGGCAACCGATATCGCGTTTGCCATCGGGGTTTTAGCCATTCTCGGCAATCGAATTCCGTGGTCGATGAAGGTGTTTGTTGTGGCGTTCGCGATCATTGATGACCTCGGTGCGATCGTCATCATTGCGGCGTTCTATACCGCGAAGCTGTCGATTTGGTATCTCGGCGCGGCGTTGGCCGTCTGGGCACTGCTGATGGTGCTCAATCGCGCCCTCAAGGTGATGAATCTTCTGCCGTACTTGTTGGGCGGCGCCTTGATTTGGTTGCTGATGACCAAGTCAGGCATTCACGCGACCATTGCTGGCGTCATGCTGGCCTTTGCGATTCCTTTCTCATCCAAAGACGACGAGACCTCACCTTCGCACTGGCTCGAACACTACTTGCACAAACCGGTGGTCTTCCTGATTCTCCCCATTTTTGCGCTCGCCAATACGGCTATCCCCATTGATGCTGACTGGATGCAGAGCCTCGCGAGCGCCAACAGCGCGGGCATCATTGCCGGATTGCTGGTGGGCAAGCCATTGGGCGTCGCACTGTTTTGTCTGGTCGCAGTCGCATTCGGCGTATGTCAATTGCCGACCGGTTTGACTTGGCCGCATGTCATTGGTGCCGGAATGATTGGTGGCATCGGATTCACGATGTCAATCTTTATTGGTAATCTGGCATTTTTTGGAGATCTTCAGACGATCAACGCTTCAAAGATGGCGATTCTTGTGGCGTCGCTTTCAGCAGGAGTCGTTGGCCTGCTTTGGCTACGGTTCGTTTGCAAACCTCCCCCTGCCGAGACCATCGTTGACAATGGTGCTTAGGAATGTCTCGCTGCAATAGCTGCCATGGTCACCGATCGACTTTCGTGATCGACTCAGCCGCACCAGCGGCCGGTGCGCCAGTCACCACTGCAACAGCTGGAACGTCGATAGCGGCCCTTTTATGCGGTGCGTCCGGGTGCCAACCCAGTACCACGAGCATGACGAAGAATCCGACGACATAGGCCACCGCCACGTGCCAACCGTGCCTTAACCACAGCCCGACCGATTTTCCTTCCGGGTACATGCTGACCAACGCCACACCAGCGGACGAACCGAACCAGATCATCGACCCGCCAAAGCCGACGGCATAGGCAAGAAAACCCCAGTCGTAGCCACCCTGTTTGATAGCCAGTGCCGTGAGGGGGATATTGTCGAACACAGCGGATACAAAACCCAGCCCCAGCGCACTCATCCATGACGCATCCGGCAACTCTTTGACCGGCATCATCGATGCGCAGGTGACCAACGACAACAGAAAGATAGCGCCCTTTCCAGCGTCTGGCAATAACTCCCAGTCTGGGCGGCGAAGCGGTATTGAAATCAGTATTGCGACCCAGACGGCCACGCCGATAAAAGGGAAATGGTCGGCCAACGCGTTGAATTTCAAATTAACGGTCACGTTGGTGCCGATAGCGAGAACCAGGATCAGCGCAACGATGCCAATGCGCGTCCAATCCACTTTTGTGTTTGGGTTGGCATTCTTCAATATCGGCGAATACTTGTGTTGCTGTAACGAGGCGGGAATGCCGAAAACGACCAAAGCAACGACGGCTGCGACATAAGCATCGAACACCTGACCTGGTCTGACGCCTGAAATCCACAGCATGGTGGTTGTGGTATCGCCAACGACGCTGCCGGCACCGCCGGCATTTGAGGCGGCGACGATGGCGGCGAGATAACCGATATGCACCTTGGCGCGAAACAATTGATGCGCCATG
>JANNRY010000444.1:0-2402 GCA_031401935.1 Betaproteobacteria bacterium
TCGATGATGGGCGCCATCGCGTTCCAGAAAGATTTGGGGGCGGTGCATTCGTGCGCGCATGCATTGGGCACCGTCTGCGACATGCATCACGGCTTGGCGAATGCGTTGATGATCGATACGGTGATGGCGTGGAATCTGGAAGCTGTGCCTGCAAAATTCGCTGAACTTGCGCACGTGGTTGGTGCTGAAAATGGCGCCGCTTTTGTGCCGTGGCTAAAGGCGCTCAAACAGCAGATCGGCATCGCGCCCAATCTTTCTGCGGTTGGCGTCAAAGCCGAACACTTACCGCGCATGATCGGGATTGCAACCGCCGATATTTGCCACCAAACCAATCCACGCCTATGCGTGGCGGCGGATTTCGAGCGCCTGTTTACGAAGGCAATGTAAGGGGTGGACAATACCGAACAGCGGCTGAAGATCGGGATTTCGGCGTGCTTCTTTCACTCCGATCCCAAACGCCCGATCTTCACCGGAAAAACTTTGCAGTATGTTGAGCAATCGATCGCACACTGGGTGATGTCGAGCGGTGCACTGGCCGTGATGATTCCGAGCCCCGTTGGTGAGACGCAACGAGGAGACGTCACGCTCGACCATTATGCCCATTGGCTTGATGGTCTCGTTCTCGAAGGTGGTTCGGATGTATGGCCAGGCAGCTACGGCGAGACCGCGTTACAGGAAAAATGGGCTGGCGATCGCGTGCGCGACGAATACGAAAAAGCGTTGGTCGCTGCCTTCGGACGTGTCGGCAAGCCGGTGTTGGGCGTGTGTCGTGGTTTGCAGTTATTGAATGTCGCGTTTGGCGGCACGCTCTATCAGGACATTGGGACGCAACTTCCCGAAGCGCTGGTGCATCGCGATGCAGCGATCTACGACCGCAATTTTCACAGCGTGGATTTCGTTTCCGGCAGTGCGCTTGCAGCACTTTTTCCGCAAGCATCATCTGCAAAGGTGAACAGCGTGCATCATCAGGCGATCAAGGGTTTGGCGCCGGGTTTTGAGATCGAAGCGCGTTGCAGCGAGGATGGCATCATTGAGGCCATTCGGCGCACACGCAATGCAGGCGAGAGTTACGTCGCCGCCTTGCAATGGCATCCCGAGTTTCATCGCGCTGATCTCGGTACGCTGGATGACACGCCGATTCTGGAGGACTTTCTGTCCGCTGCGCGCGCAGCACAAATTACTTCAACCCTGATGTAGAGAATATGAACACACTGAAAATTTTCAATCCCGCCAATGGTGAACACATCGTCGATGTGCCCGCCGATGATGCAGCCAGCGTCGCAACAAAAGTCGCGCAGGCACGTGCCGCGCAGCCGCGTTGGGCCGCCACACCACTGGCTGATCGCAAAGCCTGCATGGTGCGTTTCCGTGCATTGCTAGCCGAACGAATTGAGGCACTTGCACATACATTGACGTCTGAAATGGGCAAGCCGATCAAGCAGGCGCGCAATGAGATCAACGGTCTGCTGGGGCGCATCGACTTTTTCCTCGAGATGGTGGAGTCGGTAACTATCACTGAAACCGTGATGAAAGATGGCGGTATGACCGAGCGCATCGGCCATGATCCGCTCGGCGTGATCGCCAATATTTCTGCGTGGAACTATCCGTATTTCGTCGGCGGCAATGTTTTCGTTCCTGCGTTGCTCACAGGTAATGCGGTGCTCTACAAGCCATCCGAATTCGCCACGCTGACCGGCTGGCACATCACTCGCTTGCTACACGAGGCTGGTATTCCGCAAGACGTATTTATTCCGTTGATTGGTACTGGCGAAGTCGGCGCGTCGCTGCTGGCGCAAAAACTCGACGGCGTATTTTTTACCGGCTCGTATGCGACGGGTGCAAAGATTGCGGCTACCATTGGGCCACGCATGATCCGCATGCAACTTGAGTTGGGTGGCAAAGATCCAACCTACGTTTGTGAGGATGCGGACGTCAAGGTTGCCGCCGAATCGTTGGCCGACGGCGCGATGTACAACACGGGACAGAGTTGCTGTTCTGTGGAGCGTATCTATGTTCATGAGCGCATTTACGATGCGTTCGTCGAAGCCTTCTTGGCGACAGTGCGCGGCTTCAAAATGGGCGATCCGCTGATTGAGACAACTTATATCGGCGCACTGACTCGCGAGCCGCAAATCGCTGTTTTGGAAGCGCAGATAATGGATGCGTCGGGGAAGGGCGCGCGAATGTTGATTGGTGGAAATCGCATCAAGCAACCCGGCAACTGGTTCGAGCCAACTGTGCTGGTGGATGTAAATCACGAAATGGATTTAATGCGTGAGGAAAGTTTTGGCCCCATCATCGGCATTCAAAAAGTTACTGGCGACGATGAAGCAGTGGCGCTTATGAACGATACCCGTTACGGCCTCACGGCGGGCGTGTTCACGCGTGATGCCGCGCGTGCG
>JANNRY010000445.1:0-1509 GCA_031401935.1 Betaproteobacteria bacterium
CCAATCGAGTATTGCATCTGTTATTGCAGCGGCTTCTTCATCTTTCATGCCCTGCGAGGCGAACAAACCACGCATCAGGGCATCGGAAGCTGTATTGATATCGATTTTACCAGACTCATCTGTCATCGTGACTTCCACGGCAATGCCCTGATAGTTCCAAGGCGTGGCCACGTCATCAGTGGTCCAGCGATTCGGCAATTGTGGCGGCTTCAACATTTCAAAAATACCACGCTGCACAGCGGCGTCGCTTGCGGCTTCGAGACGCGCGCGCGCCAGCGAATTGGCGACGATATTTACATCGGTGCGCATCGCATAAATGAAAGAGGACGCGATCAGCATCAACAAGGTCGTGATCCACAACACAATGATGAGCGCAATGCCCTCCTGACCCCGGCGGGCGGGACCAATTGCATATTGTGCGCGTCGCGAAATCGCCGGCATCATGTGCGACGCGGTCCGCATTGACGCTGGAACGCGTTGTCGTAGCAGCCCGCCTCTTCGCCGAGGCGAAGGCTGACGACCAGTGGCGGTACATCGCGGCCGTTGTCCGCTTCCACAGTGAGCTTGATCAATTGCGGCATGCGCAACGGGTTTGTCCATTCACTGGTCCACTGCGAATCAGCGTTCTCATTCTCCGCGCCGTAATAACCGATCTCAAAGGATTTCACGCCCTCAATGAGCGCGATTGGCTTGGCTGCATCCAGACCATCCCAGTCTTTGGCCTGCAAATTAAACCCGGAACGCTTGATAAACAAGGTACGTCGGCGCTCACCGCTTGGCGTTTCGTCATCCGCGACGTAGAGATGTCCCCACTGAAATCCACCTTCGCGCGCGGCGGCACCGAGCGTCAGCATGGTGACGAATTTAAGGTCGTCCTTGGCACCTTCGAACGCAATTCTGGATTCCGGAATACCGCGCCAGCGAACCGGAAATATCTGCCCAAGATCACGCCGTAGGAAACTCTGTACGACCCGCTGGCGCGATGCTTCCGCCACGCGTTTCTCGCCGCTGTCCCATGCGCGCAGACCGACATTGAGCGCTGAATAAATAAGAATGAGCATCACGCCTAAAAGTGTCAACCCGACCAAGGTTTCCAACAACGTGAAGCCGCTGTGGCGCCTGTTGATGTTCATACGGATGCTCATACTTTAGGTCCAAGCCGCAAGGTCGACATTTTGACCACTCTTTCGCGACGATCGTCTGCGGTGAACACCACATTGAGTTCGATTTCATAGAGCTGCGTCGGCATGAGTTTTTCGAAATCGACCACCGATGCTTCTTTTGGAAACGGATCCTGATATGGACGCACCGCCAACGCCCAGGAGAAATTGTCATCGAATTTCCCAGCCGTAGCGCTTTCTTTTAATTCGCCTTCGATACCGACAGTGGCAAGTTTTGATTCGGCGTACATGGTCGCCTTCGCGTAGCGGTCTGCAAGTGACGCGCCATTGACGCCGCTCGAAAAAATTTGCATCAACACGCCCATCGCCACCGCGAGCAGTGTGAAGG
>JANNRY010000446.1:0-2058 GCA_031401935.1 Betaproteobacteria bacterium
CGCCCAGTACCTTTCCGTAAAAGAACAGCAATGCGCAGAGGGCAACTTTGTGGGTGGATGCCGATATTTTTCGCTCGTTGGCGAGCCACGAAAGAAACGCCTCGACCTCAGGGCCACCCATCTCCGTCGGGTGCCGCCGCCCGTGAAAACGGATATAGAACCGCACCCAGTAGACGTAAGCGTCCTCTGTTCTTAAACTATAGTGAAGGTATCGGATGCGTTCGCGTAGTTGATCCAGTACCTTTGTTGCCGCTAACGGAGGAAGCAATGGCGTGCTGTTTTTCACATGAATTTAATACTGTGTAAATATACAGTATATTGCGATTTTAGCTAGGCTGCAAGCGGCGTTCGGTCGGCTGGCTTAGCGCAATTAAACGGACGGCTCGCTTGGGTTAATATGCAATACAGCAAATTAAATAGAAGTTAGAGCGCATGCACGAACCATCGGGACGAGCGACACAAGATCCGGGCCTGGGGCCTGCGTCGAAGAGAATTGAGCGGCGCGAAGTGACGATTCTTGTGTTGTGCGTCGGAGCGCTAATCTTGGGCATGGTTATATTTGTCGTGTATCCCTATCCTAGCGGCGAGCGTCCAAGTGTTCTGGACTTCGTCGCGTTTTGGTTTCGTGAGCTCCTCATAGTCGTCGTGTTGGCCGTGGCACTTCTGTGGGCGGGTATTTCGCGACTAGTAAAGGGCAGGCGGCGTAATGACGAACGAAAAAAGCATGCGCCCTAACATTTCAGTCAAGTCGTTCGCGTCGCTCACTGGGACGCGCCAACAGCGGCGCGCCCCTTACCTTAATCGTTAGAAGCCAAAGACAACTGGCCAGATGACGCCAATTAAGGTATATTTTCTATACTATGTCTCATTTCGAATTCGACGACACGAAGAGCGATTCCAATCGCACGAAACATGGCATCAATTTTGTTGAGGCTCAGGGGCTTTGGAATGACCCGATGCTCCTTGAGATTCCCGCAAAGACTGAAGATGAAGCGCGGTTTCTGGTGATAGGGCAAATTGAAGGGATGCATTGGTCTGCCGTGATCACTTACCGTGGGGCCAATATCCGGTTGATTTCCGTTCGTCGCGCACGCACAGAAGAGGTGGCACTTTATGAAAGCTAAACAGTTCGAGCAACAGTTTGATGAGGGTGCCGACATTACGGCTACTTTGGATTTGTCCAAAGCTAAGCGCGTGCTGCAGGAACAGAGGCGGGTGAATGTCGATTTTCCAACTTGGATGATTGACTCACTGGATCGTGAAGCCAGCAAGCTAGGGGTTACAAGGCAATCTGTGATTAAAGTATGGCTTGCTAAGCGTCTTGAGGCGACTACTGCCAACTTGCCGTTCCAACGGAAGCGCTCAGGTGCCGCGCACCGCTGAACTTCACGTTGAGGCTGCCCAAAAACTCCATTTGGCACACACGTGCCGGGCCGATGGACGAAGCCTGATTGCGAATGGTTGGCGCCGAGCGCGTGCTGTTGACGCCCGACTGCGGCTTTGCGACCCTCGCCTACAACCCGCTCAATTCAGACGTGACCGCGGAAGCCAGGATGGCCGCGTTGGCGAATGCGACGCGCATCCGGCGCGAACGCCATCACATCGCATGGCGATTCGCCTTCACCATAAACTCACGCGACGCCGTCGCTTGAGGGTGCGTTCGCCAGCCACAGAGTCAGCGCGGATGCAGCCATGCCCACCACCCAGAAGCCGAAGAAGCCAATCGTGTAAGCCCCCTGGCGGCTGATCTCCAGGTGCTCGCCGAACAGCCAGAATTCCTGCGGATCGAAGAGAGAGAAAAACACGCCCACCGCAGCCCCGGCCACCAGGAATGATGGCCACATCACCCACATGATCCGTCGCAGCATGGCTGTCTCCCTGCAATCGTGTTGTAGTCGCTTGCCGGCGAATGCAGGGCTCAGGAGCGTGCCGGCGCCAGCGCAAGTTCCGCGCGCACAGGATCACCAGCGCACTCGCATACTCGATATCGGGCGCCAGGCGGGCGTTCGATTTACCAGCGCGTTCCACATGCGCCGCTCCCTGCTGGCATTCGAGCGC
>JANNRY010000447.1:0-3255 GCA_031401935.1 Betaproteobacteria bacterium
TGGCGGGGATCGTATTCAGTCGCCAATATGCGTGGCAGCCAGCTTGCTGCCAGCGTTGGTGATTGCCGCAGCACCGGAGCAGCCGCGTGAGTCATCGTCAATGGACAGCAAGTGCCTTGTTCGGCTTGTGTGTAGAGATACATCAGCGCCGCACGCGCAACATGCGCCCCCGTCTGTTCGGCGTGCCGCCACGAAAAATTCGCTACGCCATGCTGCACGCCCATCGTCATAAGACGGTGATAGGCGGGATGGAAATGGACTTGGTCGATGCGATGGCCGAATCGGTCAAACGGCTTAAACACCGGCTTGTTTTCGTTCGCCAAGAAACCTGCCGCCATCAGTTCGTCACCAGCCACCATGCCGAGCGCGTGCAGCTCTTTCCCGGCCCACGCGCCGCCTTCGCGTTTCACCGCTTCTTGCAGTGCCGTGTCGGTCGCGTAAACGTCGCAAGGTGCCAACGGCGGCACCTGATTGATCACTTCATGCGTGGTGAATTGTTTTTTCAGGGAGTCACTCATGTCAGCGCGTCAGCAAATGGTATTTGACCATTGTTGCAGAACTGACCGATCATTGCTCATGGAAAAATCCTACGCTGTTGACCCCGACATCACGTGCGCGTCCACGCTGGATAGCGATTTTTATCACGACGAATCCACCTACGCCCTTGCACGCGAGCGCGTGTTTGCGCGCTCATGGCAGTGGCTGGGCGATCTCGCCGATGTTGCGGTGCCCGGCTCGCTTTCTCCGCGTGAATTGCTGCCAGGATTGCTGCATGAGCCGTTAATGCTGACGCGCGACAAACATCACCAACTGCGCTGCCTCTCCAACGTCTGCACGCATCGCGGTAATCTGTTGGTGAAAGAGGCATGCGTGACTGATCAGATTCGCTGCGGTTATCACGCTAGACGATTCGATTTGGCCGGTCGCATGACTTTCATGCCGGAATTTTCTACCGCGAAAAATTTTCCTTCGCCGACCGATCATTTGCCGAATATTCCCTTTGAAGCGTGGGCCAATCAAGGCTTTGCAGCCATCAATCCGGTCGCGCCGCTGGCGATGTTTTTGGCAGATATGCAGACGCGCACCGCGTGGCTGCCAGTGGCCGATGCGGTACTCGACACATCGCGCAATCGCGACTACCTCATCGATGCGCACTGGGCGTTATACGTGGAGAACTACCTCGAAGGCTTTCATATCCCGCATGTACACGCTGGCTTGAACCAAATCGTCGACATCGGCAAGTACACCAGCGAGTTGTTTCGATATTCAAATCTGCAACTCGCGCTCGCCAGAGACGGTGAACAGGCCTTCGAGCCACCGCCGGAATCAATCGATCACGGACAACGCGTGGCCGCTTATTACTGGTGGATATTCCCCAATCTGATGCTTAACTTTTATCCTTGGGGGCTATCAATTAACCTCGTACAACCCGTCGCAATCAATCGCACGCGAGTGGTATTCCGGAGCTATGTCTGGGATGCCTCCAAGCTAGGTCAAGGAGCAGGTGCTGATTTGCACCGCGTGGAAATGGAGGACGAAGCGGTTGTGGAGGCGGTGCATCGCGGCACACGCTCAAGGTTCTACGTCAATGGCCGTTACTCCCCGACGCGGGAACAAGGCACGCATCATTTTCATCGGCTGTTATGCGAGTTTATGCAATCTGCACAAAAAGCATAAACGCTAGCACTGGTGCGGGTTTCAGGCCATTAATGACCGAAGATGCCCGTGGATACTGGTCTTTAACTATTTTACAAGGAAAAATTCATTCTATAATCTTCACCGAAGTGACCAGTGGCACTTCTTCAGTTCGCTTGCATTTGGGGTCGCCGTAGCAATCGCCAGCCTGTATGGATTCCAAGTTGAACGTCAGCTCGACGAGCTTTCCTTTTATCGGCGGCTTTTGCGTGCAAATAGCGAAACTGCCGACTTCGATAAGCTCATTTTTTTTGTCGTCGCGCAAGGTGATATAGCAGCCGTTATCGCCTTTATCCACATCGGTGACGCGGCCACGCGTTTGTTTAAGCGTTTTCCCTAGCTTGATCACGCCCTCATTGGGTACTAACGCGGGCGCGGCTGGCGCGGCGGGTGCAGGTATGGGTGCAGGTGCAGGTGTGGACGGTGTTTGCGCTCCGGCGGAATGCAGTTGCAGGATTGCCGCCAGCGCGGCAAATAAACAGGTTTGGATGAGCGGACGGTTTTTCATTGAGTCACCTCTTCGCGTGTTCGGTTTGGCGAATGTTACCGTTTTATTTTGTGCTGCATGGCAACAGATTATTCTTCCGACTTTTCCTGGCGTTTGCGGCCCAGCAACGCCCCTGTCGGTCGTTTAGTGTGCCGACGATGTCCAGCCGCAGGCTCAGGCGCGACGGCTACCGCACTTTCAGTGACGGTCGGCTCATAGGGCTTGCTGAAATCGAAATGCGGAAGATTATCGACTGGGGCACGTTGAGGCGATGATGATCCGGATGATTTCGCGTGATGCTGGCGTGGCGCAGGGCGATTGGAATCCCGCTCTTCACGCGGGGGACGCCGTGCGCCGCCCTCACGCACTGACTCTCGTTCACGACCACCACCGCCATGCTCATTGTTGCGTTCACTACCCCGCTCACTACTGCGCTCGCGCGAACCTTCACGTTCACGACCCGCCGATTCAAGCGAGGGCGTGGCCAAGCGTGGAATTTCACGTTTAAGCAATTTCTCGACGCGGGACAAATATTCCATTTCTTCCGGGCTGACCAGCGAAATCGCCTCACCGGGCGTACCGGCGCGACCGGTGCGTCCAATGCGGTGTACGTAATCTTCGGGTGTATGTGGCAATTCGTAATTGATCACAAATGGCAGCGAATCGATATCGAGACCGCGCGCAGCAATGTCGGTCGCCACCAAAATCGCCGACTTGCCTTGTTTGAATTCATCCAGCGCTTGCGTGCGCTCAGCCTGACTGCGATCGCTATGAATCGCCAGCGCGGGGAGCCCGTCTTTTTGCAGTTGACGCGCGACGCGGTCGGCGTCGCGTTTCATGCGTGTGAAGATCAACACCTGCTTCATTTCGCGTGAACGAATCAGATGCGCCAGCAGTGCGGCTTTTTTTGCGCCCGCAACTTCGTAAACCTGATGCGTCACCAATTCTGCCGGCGCATTGCGGCGCGCGACTTCGATCATGGTCGGGCTGCGCATGAATTGTTCGGCGAGGCGCTTGATCTCATTGGAGAACGTGGCTGAGAACAACAAATTCTGGCGAACCGGCGGTAGCAC
>JANNRY010000448.1:0-3313 GCA_031401935.1 Betaproteobacteria bacterium
CGTGGTCATCCTTTTTCAAACTGCTCACGCCCGGCCCCACGTCCACCACCACACCCGCGCCCTCGTGGCCAAGTATGGAGGGGAAAATACCTTCCGGATCGGCACCCGAGAGCGTGTAGTAATCGGTATGGCAAATGCCGGTCGCCTTGATTTCCACCAACACTTCACCGGCGCGTGGCCCCTGCAAATCCACTTCTTCAATCGTCAATGGGTCGCCCGCTTTCCAGGCGATGGCAGCTTTTGTTTTCATGATTACTCTACCGTGTGGGGGGTTGGTGAAAAATTTTGCGGCGAAGACCTGATGCGCGAGGACGATTTATTTGGCACCAGCCTCGTCGCCAATGACGTCGGCTCCTTTCGGTGGCGCAAAGATAAATTCCTTGTTGTCGAATTTTGGATTTCGCTCAAAGGTCGAAAAATTTAGCCTCGTAAGATTACCGAACGCATCATTTATTTCCATCGCCGCCAGTTGCCCTTTGGCAAAACCGACACGGAATTTATCGATGCCGGCGTCTTTCTGCCGGGGGATCGCGTCCAGCCAGCTTATGCCATCTTTTTCACCGGCTGCGACCAGCGTGAATGCATTATCGATATCGTTTTTGCCTGACAGCAACGCGGCCGGCGTGCTGGAGAATGCCTGCTCCAGTTTTCTAACGGTGACTTGATTGAGGTCCTGATCAAAAAACGAAACTCTTTTGCCATCACCAACGATTACCTGCGCCGGTTTTTCGTATTGGAAACGAAACTTGCCGGGGCGTACAAACGTGAGCGTGCCATTGGTGCGTTGCGTGGCTTTGCCTTTGGTGTCGAATACGATTTGTTCGAATTTAGCGCGGCCCGATTGCGTGGTCGACGTGAAGGTCTGGAAATCAGCGAGCGCATTGGCAGCACATGAAAACGAAAGAATCGCACCTGTCATTGCCACCAAAACGGAGATCACGCCTTTAGGACTGCGGAGATTGAAACCCATATTCTTCAGCTACCTTCAACATTTCGATTCGGCGCAAGAATTTCGCGATTGCCATTCGACTGCATCGTCGATACCAGCCCGGCCTTTTCCATATCTTCCAACAGACGCGCTGCGCGGTTATAACCAATGCGTAAATGCCGCTGCACCAGAGAAATAGAAGCGCGCTTGTTTTGCAGCACAACCTGTACCGCCTGATCGTATAGCACGTCCTGTTCACCCCCACCTCCTCCTGCTCCGCCGCCACCATTGCCGCTCTCCCCCATTCCGTCGAGCATTGCCTCTTCCGGCGCATCGAGAATACCGTCGATGTATTGCGGATCGCCCTGCTTCTTCAGGTACTCAACCACGCGATGCACTTCTGCATCCCCCACAAATGCGCCGTGCACACGCTGCGGCATGCCCGAGCCCGGCGGCAAATAGAGCATGTCGCCCATACCCAACAATGCTTCTGCACCCTGCTGATCAAGAATGGTGCGTGAATCAATTTTGGAAGAAACCTGAAAAGCCACACGCGTCGGGACGTTCGCTTTGATAAGACCGGTAATGACATCAACGCTTGGACGCTGCGTGGCGAGGACAAGATGGATGCCGGATGCCCGCGCTTTCTGTGCAAGCCGCGCGATCAGCTCTTCCACTTTCTTGCCTACGACCATCATCATGTCGGCCAATTCGTCGATCACGACCACGACCAACGGCAACGGCTCCAATGGCTCCGGCGCGTCGGGCGTGAGCGAAAACGGGTGGGGCAACGGCGCACCTTTTTCTTTGGCTTCGCGCACCTTCGTGTTGTATCCGGCAAGATTGCGTACACCGACCGCGCTCATGAGTTTGTAACGCCTGTCCATCTCGGCCACACACCAGTTCAAGGCATACGCAGCGTGTTTCATGTCGGTCACGACAGGCGCGAGCAAATGCGGGATGCTTTCGTACACTGAAAGCTCAAGCATCTTTGGGTCGATCAAAATCAGCCGTACTTCATTGGCCGTGGCTTTATAGAGCAACGACAAAATCATCGCGTTGATCGCCACTGACTTACCCGATCCGGTGGTACCTGCCACCAGCACGTGCGGCATTTTTGCCAGATCGGTCACGACAGGTCGGCCGGCGATGTCTTTACCCATCGCGATGGCAAGCTTGGAATGCATGTCGCCGTACACGGTCGAGCCAAGAATTTCCGACAGTCGCACAATTTCCCGCTTCGGATTCGGAATTTCCAGGCCCATATGCGAGGTGCCAGGAATGGTTTCGACGACGCGAATTGATGTCACCGAAAGTGCTCTCGCCAGATCACGCGATAGATTCACAATCTGCGAACCTTTGACGCCAACTGCAGGCTCGATTTCGTATCGCGTAATCACCGGGCCAGGATGTGCGGCCACCACTTTGGCCAACACATTGAAATCCATCAACTTGCGCTCAATAAGCCGCGAAGTAAATTCAAGCGTTTCATTGGTTGGCCGCTCGATACTGGCGTCGGGTGGATCTAGCAGCGAGATCGGTGGCAGCGGGGAATCAGGCAAATCCGAAAACAGCGGCGCCTGTTTTTCTTTTTTCATGCGATCCGATTGTGGAATTTCGGTGACGGTCGGCTCGATACGAATCGGCGGATGGTCTTCGATCATCCGTTTCATCTCCACTACTTTTTCGTCACGCTCAACAACCGCCTGATCGCCAACCTCGCGGTCTCGTCGCGCCTCAAGCTTGCCTCTGATCACAAAGAACAGCCACTCAACGCCTGAGCCTATTTTTTCAGATAGCTTGATCCATGAAAGACCGCTGAAAATGCTTAACGCGCCAGCGCAGATCGCGAGCAACAACACAGTGCCGCCAACAAATCCCAGGCCTGTTTCAACGCCGTCAGACAAGAGGCCGCCGATCACGCCGCCGGCACCATTAGGCAAGGCACTTTTTAGCGAATAAAGACGCAGCGCCTCCAACGTGCTCGACGCGATCAGCAGAATACAAAAACCACTGAGCGCAATGGCGATATTGCGACGATCAAAAACGCTCCACGTTTCGACACGGCGAAACAGTCGCATCACCGCATACGCAGCCAGGGCCACCCACCACCATGCAGAAAGGCCAAAGAGGCCAAAGAAAAAATCGGAGAGCCAGGCACCAGTCGCGCCTCCCTTGTTGAGGACGGCACCGCCTTTTCCACTGAAAAAATAACCGGGGTCGCTGGCGTTGTGCGTGGCGAAAATCAGCACCAGATAAAAAGCCAGCGCCAAAAATACGATCCAGCCAGCTTCGCGCATAAGACGCGACAGACGCGTCGATTGCGGCGTGTCCGCACGCGGGGGCGGTGCGGTGGGGTCAAAAATATCGTCTACGTTTCTTGCG
>JANNRY010000449.1:0-10220 GCA_031401935.1 Betaproteobacteria bacterium
TGGCATCGACCATACCTGCGCCGTCGTGAGCGGCGGTGTGCAATGCTGGGGCGGCAACTCCGGCGGGCAGCTTGGCAATACCACCACAGTTGATAGTCTGATACCTTCGACGGCGGTGATCGCTGGCAACGGCGCGACTACCGTGGCCGCAGGTGTCGGCCATACCTGCGCGGTCGTCAATGGCGGTGTGCAATGCTGGGGCAATAACTCAAGCGGCGAACTGGGTAACAACAGCACCACAGACAGTGCGGCAGCCGTCCAGACGATCGTGGCCGGCAGCGGCGCGACGGCGGTCGCGGCCGGTGGTGGCCACAGCTGTGCGCTGATCAGTGGCGGCGTCCAATGCTGGGGCAGCAACTTCCGCGGTGAGTTGGGTGTGTCGGGCATCACGCAGAGCCTGGTGCCTGTGCAGACGATCGCGGCAGGCAGCAACGTAGTCGCGATTTCAACCGGTAGCGAGCATACCTGTGCGGTGGTGAACGGCGGCACGGTGTGCTGGGGACAAAATGATCAGGGGCAATTGGCCGACGCCTACAGCTATCCTGCACTGATCCCCGCAACGACGCTGCTCCTCGTGACGACAATCAGTTTTTCAACCTCCCTCACCAGCAGCGCGGCGGTGATTGCAGCCGGCACCAGCGTGACCTACACGGCAACCGTCACCGGCAGCGCGCCGACCGGTACGGTGACATTCAAGGCCGATGGTGTGGTCATTCCGGGTTGCAGCGGCATCGCCATTGTGGCCGGCAGCGCGCAATGTGCGACGTCCTACCCGACGTTGGGACCAAGAGTGATTACCGCCGAATATAGCGGCGACACCAACAACATCGCCAGCAATGCGACTCTCACCGGTGGACAAGGCGTGATTGCGCCAACCATCGTCTTGTCACCTGTGTTGCTGGCTATTGGCATGATCAACACGTCGTACAACCAGACCATATTGGCCTCAGGTAGTCAGGTCGCGATGAGTTTGGCAATTACCAACGGGAACTTGCCTGGCGGCATAAATTTTTCCAGTAGCGGTCTGCTGAGCGGCACGCCCGGTGTGAGTGGTGTCTCCACATTTACCGTGACGGCGACAGATGCCAATGGATTCACTGGCTCGCGGGTCTATATCCTCACGATTCAAGCGCCTATCGCGTCGTTACCGAGGTTGGTCACGCCACAATTGCCTACTGCGAATCAGGGGCATCCGTATGCAGCCAGCTTGTTGATTGGCTCGGCGCTGCCACTCACCAACGCGGGTGTAAGCGGATTACCTTCCGGATTGACGGCCACCCACAACGGCAGCGGCAGCATCGCCATCGCCGGCATCCCGACCATTTCCGGCAGCTTTGCGCTTGCCGTCACGGCAGCCGACAACGCAACAGGTTTACTCAGCACCACTTTAAATCTCACCGTCAATGTCGGCATCCGAAATGCGACGATGGTATCGGCGGGCAGTAACCACAGTTGCGCGGTGGTCAACGCAGGCGTGCAGTGTTGGGGTTTCAATAGCAATGGTCAACTCGGTAACAATAGCAATGTAAATAGCACGGTTCCCGTTGCCGTGATCGCGGCGGGCAGTAGAGTCACCGGCGTATCGGCAGGCGTCATTCACAGCTGCGCGGTGATTGATGGCGGCGTGAAGTGTTGGGGCATTAATAATAATGGGCAACTGGGAAACAACAGTACCGTTGCCAGCCTTGTCCCGATTTCGACCATTGCCGCGGGCAGCAACGTCACATCGGTTGCCGTCGGGGTGATCCACAGCTGCGCGGCGGTGGATGGTGGCGTGCAGTGCTGGGGTAGTAATTCAAGTGGCGAGTTGGGTAACAACAGCACGACACAAAGCCTGATTCCGGTACAGACGATTGCCGCCGGTAGCGGCGTTACCGCAGTCGTGGCGAGCAGTTCATTTTCATGCGCCGTGGTCAGCGCGGGCCTGCGCTGCTGGGGAGATAATTCCATCGGGCAACTCGGTAACAACTCCACCACGCGGAGTCTGGTCCCGGTCCAGACAATTGCTGCGGGCAGCAATGTAACGATGGTATCGGCCGGGAGCGGGCACGCCTGTGCGGTCGTCAATGGCGGTGTGCAATGCTGGGGTAGCAATAACGGCGGTCAACTCGGTAACAACAGCACCACACGAAGTCTTGTTCCGGTACAGACCATTGCGGCGCTGAGCAACGTGTCTGGCTTGGGCGCGGGCCAAGGCCACACCTGCGCGACGCTGAATGGCGGGGTCAAATGCTGGGGATTCAATAGCAGCGGTCAGCTCGGCAACCGTACCATCACCAACAGCCTCGTCCCTGTCGACGCGATCACTGCAACTGGCGACACCACGGCGGTGTCGGCGGGACAAGCGCACAGCTGTGCGATTGTCGCGGGCGGCGTGCAGTGCTGGGGACAAGCTGGTTTGGGTAACCTTGGCAACGGAACCACCGTCGCGCAAAGTACTGTTCCGGTACAGGCGATTGCCAGCGGCAACAGCGTAACTGCAGTGGCGGCCAGTAGCGGGCATACATGCGCCATTGCTGGCGGCGGCGTGCAGTGCTGGGGCAGCAACAACGGCGGTGAACTTGGCAACAACAGCGTCGCCACCAGCGCCTCGCCGGTGCAAGCAATCGCTCCCGGGAGCAACGCCACTGCCGTCGCCGCTGCCAGCACGGTTTCCATCGGGGTGAATCCGACCAGCGTCGGCCATACCTGCGCGGTCGTCAATAGTGGGGTGCAGTGCTGGGGCTATAACGGCAACGGACAACTCGGCAATGGCGGCGGCGCCAACCGAACGGTACCGGTTCAGACCATTGCAGCGGCCAGCAATGCAATCGCCGTGGCGGCGGGTGACACGCATACTTGTGCCGTGGTGAATGGCGGTGTCCGCTGCTGGGGCCGCAACAACAATGGCCAGCTTGGCAACAACAGCCTCACCGATAGCGCCGTGCCGATCCAGACGATCGCGGCAGGAAGTAATGCCACAGCGGTCGCGGCCAGCGCCAGCCACACTTGCGCACTGGTGGACGGTGGGGTGCAATGCTGGGGTAGCAATAACAGCGGACAACTGGGCGACAGCACGAGCTTCGGCACAGGAAGCACGATACCGCGCCAGGCGATTGCGGCGGGAAGCGGTGTTGTTGCGATTTCCACTGGCCTTGAGCACACCTGTGCGGCGCTCAACGGTGGCGTTCAATGCTGGGGACAGAACTTTGCCGGGCAGCTCGGCAACAACAGTACGCTCGGGAGCGTCTTGCGCGTGCAGGCGATCGCAGCGGACAGCAATGTCACGGCAGTTGCAGCGGGGTTTTCCACCACTTGCGCGGTCGTTGCAGGCGGCACAAAGTGCTGGGGCCGCAATACTAACGGCCAGTTGGGTGCGGGAAGCACGACCGATAGTCTGGTGCCGATAGACGCCATTGCCGTCGGCAGCAACGTCACAGCGGTAACGACCAGCGGTGGGCATAGTTGCGCGGTCGTCAACAGCGGCGTGGCATGTTGGGGCGCGAACGGCGTCGGCCAACTGGCCGATATCAACACCGGCCCGGGATGGCGCCCGGTGACCACGCTGTTACTGGTGACGTTCGCCGCATCGTCCACATCGGTCACCACGAGCGCGACACCGGTGACGGTTGGTAGCGCAGTCACGTTCACGGCGAACGTTGTTGCCAATAACCCGACTGGTGCCCTCACGTTCAGAGCGGACGGCGTGACAATTGCCGGTTGCGAAAGCGTGGCGCTACCAGCGGGCACGGGGCAATGCACCACAGCTTTTGCGACGGTCGGCCTAAAGGTCATTACCGCTGCATACGCGGGTGATGCGAACAATCTTGCGAGCGTCGGCACATTAAGTGGCGGCCAATTGATTGCGCTGGCTACGTTTACGGTGATCTCGTCAGCCGGGACCAATGGCAGCATTTCACCGAGCGGCTCGCAAACCGTCGTCGGCGGTGCGACGACGGCATTTGCGTTGACGGCCGCGCCCGGCTTTGTCGCCGCGGTATCGGGGTCATGTGGGGGCACGCTTGGCGGCAGCGCGCCCAACTACACGTTTATCACGGCGCCTGTCTCCGCCGATTGCACGGTGATCGCTGACTTCACGGCTGGCGGGCCGACCGTGCCGGGTGCGCCGACGATCGGCGCGGCCATGCCTGGCGACGGTCAGGTGAGTATTGCGTTTGTTCCACCCTCCAACAACGGCGGCTCGCCCATTCAAAACTTCGTGGCGGCCTGTAGTCCGGGCGCCTTCTCTGTAGCGGGCGCGAGTTCGCCGCTGGTCGTCACCGGTCTTGCTAACGGCACACCATACCTGTGCGCCGTCGTTGCCGTAAACAGCGTCGGTCCCAGCGCAGCGTCGGCGGCGGTCAGTGTGACGCCAATAGGATCGGTTGCGCTGGTCAACGTCCGATCCCGCAAAACGCACGCCAGTGCAGGCAATTTCGATATTGTGGTCGATATCGCGCAGCCCATCACCGGGCTGGTCACAGTCGAGCCGCGCGTGATCGGTGGTGGGCACATCATTGTGTTTGAGTTTGCCAGCGCCGTCAGCGCGGTTAGTGGCGTGTCGGTGGTGAATGGCGCAGGTGCAACGATTGCCGCCACGGCGCAACCGTCCGGCAACGACGTGATCGTGACCATACCCCTGCTCGGCGACAACCAGCGCGCCACTATATCGCTGAGTGGCGTCACCACCGTAAGCGGACCGGCGTCCGCGTCGCCCGTATCACTCGGATTTCTGGTTGGTGATTTCAACAACAGCCGCTCCGTCAACGCAAGCGACATCAGCGCCGTCAAGGCACGCTCGGGTCAAACCACAAGCGCTGTCAATTTCCGATTCGATGTGAACGCGTCGGGTGCTATCAACGCGAGCGATATTTCTGCCGTGAAAGCGCGGTCGGGACTTTCGTTGCCGTGAAGTTTTTTTACGACAGCCCGCGACCCGCTAACTGCATTGCATGGGCGATACGGCGCTATTTGTTAAACCGCCGAATATTACGGATCGCTGCAGTGCCATTGTCAAACTGGTAGCTGAAAACGCCTGCAAGCGTGCCTTCATCACTACCACTAAAATCGAGCGATGCGGTGCCGACTAATTGTGTGACAGTCGGGCCTGCGCCGTCGATGAGACCGCCCAGCACTGGATTCGGAGAGCGGTTGGTTTGGACGAGCCTGCCTTCATAACGCGTCGCGGTGGTCCATCTGCCAGACTGAATGGTGTACCACGCTGCTTTTCCGTCGGCGCCATACGTGAACCACGCAGCGAGCAATTGATCCTGTGCGTCCTGCCAGATGAACAGGCCAGAGCCGGGATTGCTCGGGTCCCACCAATGATCCGAATAATTGAGGCGCACGCCGGGTGCGGCTTTGGTGGCGCGATGATCGCTAACTGTTAGTTGAAGATTGCTGGCGACCACCGCGATGACCGCGTCGCTGCCTGACAGCCGACCTTCATTGACATCGACGATGTAGGAACCTGCAGGAAGCCGACCGATCTCTACTAACAGCGGGGGTTCCGGCGGTGCCGCAGAAAAACAGATTACCGGCACACCGAGCAGAATATTCACGCCGATTCGCCCATTAACAGCGCTGACTCGATACCCGGGAGTCAAGTAATTTGCGTTGGCGCAGGTGCGTGGAATCTTCAGGAAAACGCTATCCGCTGAGGACGGCTGCGCAGGCACGAATTGAGGCGCTCCAGACGAGACCTGTGCGATTGCAATGAATGTCGTGAACAAACCTGCGGCGGCGACAGTTAGCGCGCCCAGTATTCGGGTGGGTAAGTACATTGAGTAAGGCATGACTACTCCTTGAAGCGATTGGTGACAATCTGTGCGAGCATCATGCCACCATTGCAAGTTCGAGGCAGGGCAGTAGTAAAAAAACATCAGCAACAACGCGGTAAGCTATCAAAAAACGTAACTTCATCGCGGCCTTTGACGGATGAAGCGCTAAGCGGGATGGACAAAACATAATGCAAACTGGGTACAACATGAATCGCGTTGTCACATGGGTTTTTTTCATCTGCGCCGCCGTTGGGGTCGCAGGATGCGCGTCGCAAACTATTGCCCCCACGGTCGATACCAATGTCATCGGCGTAGCGCAATGGGGCGGCACACCGGCGAACGAAGCGCTGGCGCGTCCGCACACGATCACCAGTATCACGCTGCATCATCAGGGCCTGGCATTTCCACGCGGCAAAGATCCGCGGCAATACCTGCGCGACTTGCAATCTTGGTCGCGCAAAACCAAAAGCTGGATCGATGTTCCCTACCATTACGTGATTGACCTCGATGGCAATACCTATGCAGGACGCGACATCAGATTCGCAGGCGATACCAACACCAACTACGATCCGGCGGGCCACGCGCTGATTGAAGTCGTCGGTAATTTTGAAGATGTCGAACCCAATCCCGCACAGCTGGATGCCGTCGTGCACTTGATGGCAACGCTTGCGGTGCGCTATAACGTGCCGGTGGATGCCATCCGCGGCCACCGTGATGTCGCGCCCGGCACAGAATGCCCAGGCAAAAATCTTTATCGGTATTTGCAGAACGGCTATTTTCATGCGCAGGTTCGGGCGCTGCTTGCTGGCAAACCCTGACCTTAAAGGCGAGGTCTTGCCAACGGTCGAAAACGGCGACGCATTTTATTACCTGCAGCAGACTGGATCATTGGACTATGCTGGCAAAAATCAAAAATTGGGGAGTCACCGCGTGAACATTTTTAATCGTCTCAAACGAAGCCAGCGCGATCGCAAGTCCGCACGGTTCTTTTGCAATGTCGCAGCGAGCGCCATTTTTTCGCTGACGACCATCGTCTGGGCGCAGCCCGCCAGCCAGTATTACGTGCATCCCGCAGTCGATGGCGACACCCTCGTCCATTTGGCCAAACGCTATCTAATCAAGCCAAACGATTGGCAATCACTGCAAAAACTCAACAAAATCACCAACCCTTACCGTATCCGCCCCGGCACCGAGATCCGGATTCTGCTTGCCGACATGAAAACAGATCAGGCGATTGGCAAAGTCGTCGCCAGTGAAGGCCCGGTGGAATCTGGCGGCACCAAACTCAGTATGGGCGGCAACGTCAGTGAAGGCCAACGTATAAACACTGGCGAAAACGGTTTTGTCACGCTCAAATTGGCGGACGGCTCCACCCTCGTCGTGCAATCACAATCCAAAGTGACCCTGCAGATCGCCCGGACCATCGCCAATACCAACGGTGTTCCGGTCACGCGCGCGCTGCTCGAGTCCGGTCGTATCGAAGCGAAGGTCGAGAAACGTGCCGGCTTGGCGGGGCGATTCGAGGTCACGACACCAACATCAAACATGGGCGTACGTGGCACCCGGTTTCGCGTGAGCAGCGACGAAGGCGGCAAGGCATCGCGCGGCGAAGTGCTCGAAGGTGTAGTCAATGTTGCCGATGTTGGCGCTGCCAGAAGTGTGGACCTTGCCGCTGGTTTTGGCACGGTGATTGAACAGGGCAAATCGCCCATCGCGCCTGTGAAACTGCCCGCCGCACCGGACCTTTCCTCGACGGCGCGATTGCAAGAGCGCATTTTGCTGCGCTTTAAATTCAACGAGGCAATCGGCGCAAGCGCCTATCGCGCCCAGATCGCGACGGATAGTGCCTTCACCGACCTGCGCGCGGAGAGTGTATTCAAGACCGCGGAAGCAAAGTTCGGTGATCTCGCCGATGGCCAATATTTCCTGCGCGTACGCGCGATTGACAATCAGGGGATTGAAGGGACGGACACGGCGATTGGGTTTCGTCTGAAGGCTCGACCGGAGCCGCCGTTTACATCTGCACCACAAAATAACGCCAAGTTCTCAGGTACAAAAGCCGACTTTAGCTGGGCGACATCGACTGAGGCTGCATCCTATCGATTTCAATTTGCGCGTGATGCCGCTTTCGCAACGTTGATCGCCGACGAAAAATCCTTCAAGGGCGTCAATCTGGCATCAGCCACCACGCTAACGCCCGGCCAATATTTTTGGCGCGTGGCGAGCATTCGCCCCGATGGCGACAACGGCCCGTTTGGCGATGTGCAATCTTTTACACTAAAGCCAATTCCCGCCGCGCCGAACCCGCCGAAGGAAGAAGGTGGTCGCGTCAGCTTCTCGTGGGGCGCGGAGGCTGGGCAGAAATTTGAATTCCAACTCGCGCGTGACACCAATTTCAAAGATCTGGTGATGGAACAGAAACTCGACAAGCCTGAAATCATCATCGACAAACCAAGTGCTGCAGGAACTTACTACATGCGCTACCGCGCCACCGATCCCGACGGATTTGTTGCGCCCTACAGCAGCGCACAAAGCTTCGAGGTCAAACAAAATTACTGGTGGATGCTGTTGCTGCTCGCCCCATTACTTTTTTAGTGTTTAGGCAAATAACCAGTCAGGCGAAATTTCGTGAACCCATCGTTACCGATATTTGCGCGGCGACAACAATGCCACCGCGCAAATATTTTGCGTTAAAACCCATGAATCAATCCGACGCCAATGCCGCGAGAATCCTGACCGGCTGCACGACTGCCAGCGGCGCAAGCTGAATGTACATCGCAACGAACGTAACGCAACTGTAGGGAATCAATTGCTAACCTCTAGCACTGGTGCGGCTTCCCAGCTACTTTACGTCCACAATGCCCACCAAATGGCGATCTACGTTAAACAATGAAATTTAACTGGGGAGTGCTAGCGCGCCAACTGAAACGGATACACCGACCCCATCGCCAGTATCTGCGTCAACTCATCCAGCGCCGTGCGGCATTCATGAAGTAGTGAAGGATCACCAAAATCGGCTTCACCCAATTGATCCCGGTAGTGTCGCCCGACCCACGCCGTCAATTTGCCGTAGAGCGCCTCGTTCATCAACGTGGCGGGATTGACTGCGGCCAACTCGGCCGCTGTGAGTTCCACACGCAAACGCAGGCAGGCCGGGCCGCCGCCATTTCTCATGCTTTCGCGCAGGTCCATGACCAATACTTCGCGGATCGGCGTTTGCTGTGTCAGCAATTTTTGCAGGTACCCCCAAACACGTTCATTGTTGCGACATTCTTCCGGAACCAGCAGCAACATGCCGCCTTCAGCGCGCGTGAGCAACTGGCTGTTGAACAGATACGATTGCACCGCGTCTTTTAGGCTGACCTCATCAACGGGAATCTGAATAACAATGAAGTCACCACCGAGTTTATTGGCAATTTCATCAAGTACCCTTGCCTGTTCCACAAATGCCAATGCATGACAGAACAAAACATTGCCGTTGCCGACGGCAATGACGTCGTTATGAAACACGCCCGCGTCGATGACATCAGGATTTTGCTGCGCGAATACGACGTGCGCCGCATCGAGCCCATGCAGACGCGCAATCGCCTTCGAGGCTTCAAGCGTTTGCCGGGCAGGAAATTTTGCAGGCTTCGGCGCGGCCATATTGAAACCACTGGCACCATAGACGAAGAATTCCACACCGCGCTCGCCGTATTGTTGGCAAAAACGCGTGTGATTGGCAGCACCCTCATCGCCGAACTGCGGGCAACCCGGTAGCGCAGCATGATGGACAAAATATTTTTCATCACGAAATATCGCCTTTAGGGTGCGCGATGTTTGCGCATGTTCGATTGAGCGATGAAATTTGTTATTGAGATTGGCTGCCGTGAAATGCACGCGGCCATCTGCCGTGTTCGCACTGGGGCTGACGGTGGCGGCATTGGCCGACCACATGCTGGACGCTGAAAGCGCGCCCGAATAAACCAACGGCGAATCGCTGAACGACGTGCGAATCACATCGGCATCGCTTCCCGCATAACCCAGCGCACGAAGTGAAGCGATGCAGGGTCGCTCTTGCGGCGCGAGCACGCCCTGCGCGAACCCCATGTCGGCCAGCGCCTTCATTTTCTGCAACCCCTGTAATGCGGCAAGCTTGGGGTTGGCAATCAGCCCGTGATTTTTGGTGGAGGCAATGTTGCCGAATGAGAGACCACTATAGTTGTGGGTGGGGCCGACCAGACCATCGAAATTTGCTTCAAAAGCGCGCGCTATTTTCACAATTGTCACAGCAGCAATCCAGGGCTGAGTTTTTCGGGCAGCGTCAGCGTCGTTGATTCGAGCGAGGCTTGCGGATACGCACAGTAGTCGGCGGCGTAAAAGGCACTGGCTCGGTGATTGCCGCTGGCTCCGACGCCGCCAAATGGGGCCGCGCTCGACGCACCCGTGAGCGGGCGATTCCAGTTGACGATCCCTGCGCGG
>JANNRY010000450.1:0-6742 GCA_031401935.1 Betaproteobacteria bacterium
ACACGCAGAGGTGGGGCAACCTTAGCCTGTTTGAGGCGGCATGCTTTGCGCGCGTTGGCTAGCGCAAAACGAGATATTTATTCGAAAAACGCCATTTGGCAAGCCTCCCCGGCACAAAAGGCCTGAAACACCGCGCCACTGCTAGAGTTTACGTTTTTCGCGACTTCACGAAAATAACGCCAACACCCCGTCCAGCCCCACGTGATTGATCGCCACATTCGCTTGCGCTTGCACCACCGGCTTGGCGCGATACGCGATCGACAATCCCGCCTCATTCATCATTCTCAAATCGTTCGCGCCATCTCCCATTGCAATACAGCGTTCGTGCGGCAGCAATAGGGCGGCTGCAGTTTCTCGCAGGTGGAGCGCCTTGCTGTCGGCATCACAAAGTGGTCCGATCACGTTGCCGGTGAGTTTGCCGTTGATGATTTCGAGTGTGTTGGAAAAGGCGTAGTCGATGTCGAGCCGTGCCTTCAGCCGCTCGGTGAAAAACGTGAATCCGCCAGAAACCAGCAATAGTTTGATGCCGTGTTTTTTTGCTGCAGCGATGAGCGCAGTGGCACCCGGCGAAAGCTTGAGGCGTTGGTCATAAACGTGTTGCAACGCAGATTCCTCCAGCCCGGCCAACAGCGCCACACGTCGTCGGAGACTTTCCGGCCAATCGATTTCGCCGCGCATTGCGCTCGCCGTTACTACGGACACTTCTGCTTTCTTGCCGATAAAATCGGCAATTTCGTCTATACATTCGATGGTGATGAGTGTGGAGTCCATGTCCATCGCCAACAAGCCGATGTCGGAAAATTTTCGCGCAGACGGAACAAAAGCAAAATCGAGTTGGGCTGTTTCGCAATGTTTTTTTATTGCCGCACGAATGTCAGTATTGCCATCAGCCTGAGCCAGACGAAACGCCTGATGGGCAACGTGCTCAATACGTTCAATGCCGTTGGCAGACGCCATCGCGTGCAACGCCCGCAAATCTGCACTGGCGATGTCCTCCCCCTGAATGATGAGGTCAATGTTCATGCGGCCGCCGTCGCTGCGTTTACCGGTGCGGGCGTCAGTTCACGCAAAATATTCTTAATTTCAGTCACGCGGTCGCGCACATTCTCCAGCGCCTTTTCGATGCGGAGTTTATCCTGCCCGGCAAGTTTGTAATGGCGTTTTTGCTGCACAAGGTGGATCACGCGATGCGGATGAATCGGCGTATCGGTGCCGAATTGCACCGTGATGGCTTGTGCACTTGCGTCGATCTTGAGTAGATCCAGCGGCTTGCCAAGGATGCGCAAGCGGTGGCAATCCACCAGCGTTTGGGTGGGCGTGGGGAGCAAACCAAAACGGTCGATCAACTCTTCCTGCAACTGATCCAGCGCCAACTCATCGCTACAATTGGCGAGGCGTTTGTAGATCACCAACCGTTCATGCACATCACCGCAATACGTTTCCGGCAGCAATGCAGGTGTATGCAAATTAATTTCCGTGGCGACGTTTAATGGTCGCATCAAATCCGGCTCGCGCCCGGCTTTGAGTGATTTCACCGCCGCATTCAGCATGTCGGAATACAAAGTAAATCCAATGTCCTGAATGCCGCCGGACTGTGAATCACCAAGCACTTCGCCCGCACCGCGAATTTCAAGATCGTGCATCGCCAGATAGAAACCTGCGCCCAGATCTTCCATCATCTGAATCGCTTCAAGGCGTTTCTTGGCGTTCGCATTCAACGCTTCCGCAGGCGGCGTGAGCAGGTATGCGTACGCCTGATGGTGCGAGCGCCCGACACGGCCACGCAACTGATGCAGTTGCGCGAGACCAAATTTGTCGGCGCGATGGATCAGGATGGTGTTGGCGGTTGGCACGTCAATACCGGTTTCAATAATGGTCGAACAGAGCAACACGTTTGAGCGCTGATGGTAAAAATCGCGCATGACGCGTTCCAGTTCGCGCTCAGCCAACTGGCCGTGCGCAACAGCGATGCGCGCTTCCGGCAACAATTTGGCGAGGCGATCATATTGGTTTTGAATCGTGTCGACTTCATTGTAAAGATAGTAAGCCTGTCCACCGCGTTTTAATTCGCGCATCACTGCTTCCACGACGATGCCGTCAGAAAGCGGGTTCACGAATGTTTTGATGGCGAGTCGTCTTTGTGGCGCGGTCGCGATCACCGAAAAATCCCGCAGGCCTTCGAGCGACATGGCGAGCGTGCGTGGAATCGGCGTCGCCGTTAACGTCAGCACATCGACCTCTGTGCGCAACGCCTTCAGCGCTTCTTTTTGTCGCACACCAAAGCGATGCTCTTCATCGAGAATCACTAGCCCCAGATTTTTGAACACCACGTCTTTTTGTATCAGCTTGTGCGTACCGATGGCGATATCGACGGTGCCGTCAGCGATGCCTTTCATTGCGAGCGTAGTTTCCTTTGCGGAGCGAAACCGTGAGAACTCGGCAATTTTCACCGGCCATTCGGCAAAGCGGTCCGAAAAATTCTGGAAGTGTTGTTCAGCGAGCAGCGTGGTTGGCACCAAAATGGCGACCTGCTTTCCTGCGGCCACGGCAATGAATGCCGCACGCAACGCGACTTCGGTTTTGCCAAAGCCCACGTCGCCGCATACCAGGCGATCCATCGGTTTTCCCGATGTCATATCCGCCATCACGGCCTTGATGGCGGCAGCTTGATCGGGCGTTTCTTCAAACGGGAAGGTGGCCGAAAACGCATCAAATTCATTGAGCTTTAATGGAAACGCAAAACCTTGCCGGGCCGCGCGGCGCGCATAAAGATTCAGCAATTCTGCCGCTGTATCGCGCACTTGTTGCGCGGCTTTTTTGCGGGCTTTCTCCCACTGACCGCTACCCAGTTTATGCAACGGTGCTGAATCAGGATCGGCACCTGTGTAGCGCGATATGGCAGAAAGCTGTGCGACCGGTACAAAAAGTTTGTCGGTGCCAAAGTAGTGCAGTTCCAGAAATTCCTGCGCGCCTTCGCCAAGGTCCATCGTGACGAGGCCCGCATAGCGTCCGATGCCGTGCTGTTCGTGTACCACCGGGTCGCCAATTTTGACCTCGGCGAGATCACGCAGCATGCCTTCGGTACTGGTGCGTGATTTTTCACGCCGGCGCGATTGTTTTACTTCAGACGCGTACAACTCATTTTCGGTGATGATGGCCAGGCGCTCATCAGGCAAAATGAAACCCATCTGCAATGGCGTGAAGGCAAGGCTGATCCTCTCTGGCGTCTGGGTGAATGCTTCAAAGTCATTGACTGGCGCGGCTTTCAGGCCATGCTCAGACAAAAACTGCGTGACTGTTTCGCGCCGTCCCATGCCGTCTGCCGTGATGAGAATCCGGCCTTCAAACGCCGCTGCGAACGCGCGAAACTTTGTGAGGGGATCCGTTGCGCGGCGGTCGACTTCCACCGCAGGCAATGCCAACGCCGGGCTGTATACCGTTGCACGATCGCACTTCGCGAATGGCTTCATGCCGCCGAACAATTCATCGACCGCCAGAAAAATATCTTTCGGCGGCAACAGTGGGCGATCCTTATCGCCGCGCATTAACTCAAAACGGGATTGGGTGTCTTTCCAGAAGTCTTCCGCGTGTGCGCTCACATCACCGTGCAGAAATATGCTGGTGTTGTTGGGAAGATAGTCAAAGACAGTGGCGGTGCTTTCAAAAAACAGCGGCAAATAATATTCAATGCCGTTCGGTGCCAACCCGGCCGAAACATCTTTGTACATGCGGCTCTTCGACGGATCACCCTCGAAACGGTCGCGGAAATTCTCGCGAAAACGATGCTGCCCGCCTTTATCCAGTGGAAATTCGCGGGCCGGTAGCAAACGGATTTCGTTGACCGGATAAATGCTGCGTTGCGTATCCACGTCGAAGGTGCGGATCTGATCGACCTCATCACCGAATAAATCCACGCGATAAGGCACCGAGCTGCCCATCGGAAAGAGATCAATCAAGCCGCCCCGCACCGCGTATTCGCCGGGTGCCATCACCTGCGTGGTGTTGGTGTAGCCGGCCAGCGTAAGGTCGTTGCGCAAGCGTTCGAGATTCAAGCGCGATTTGATTCTAACAAAGAACGAATGCCCGGCGAGATACTCACGCGGACACAGACGCGTCATCGCCGTCGTCACCGGCACGATACCGACATCGAACTGGCCTTGCGAAAAGTGATACAGCGTTGCCAGGCGCTCTGATACCAGATCAGGATGCGGTGAGAAGTGATCGTAAGCCAGCGTTTCCCAATCTGGGAGACGGTGGACGCGCAACGCGGGCTGAAAAAATACAATTTCAGCCCGCAGCCGCTCTGCCTCCTGCGCACTGGCGGTGAGTACAAATAATGGAGAACCTTGTTTCGCGCCTTGCGCGGCACAGCGGGCGAGAAAGAGAGCGTCGGCAGAGCCGTGTGGCAACATGTTTTGTGTGCTTTAGGTGTTTATGGTGTATCGCTTGTAGCAGTAATGGCGTTGTCGCCATCGGCCAGAAACGGCAGCAGCATGGTGGCGAGCTCTGTCGCTGAACCAATACGCTCGTTGCGATCTTTCGCCATCAGCGCATCGACGATCGGTTGATACGCGCGAATGCGTTTTGGCAGCAACGGAATTTCGTCGTGAATGTGTTTATAGATTACTTGTGTCGCACTTTCGGCGGTGTAGGGTTGCTGGCCGGTGAGCATCTCAAAGAAAATCACACCCGCACTGTAAAGGTCACTGCGACCGTCGATTGCCAGCCCCTGGCCTTGTTCCGGACTCATGTAAAACGGTGAGCCCAGCACATCGCCCGTCACACGATTGCGGGCAACGTGTCCAAAACGCGTGGAAATATTAAAATCGATCAGCACGATTTCGTTTTCGCGAAAGAAAATGTTTTCCGGCTTAAGATCCATATGAGCAAAGTTGCCAGAATGAAAACTGGCCAACGCGAGACTAAGTTTATGAAGTACGCGCGTCGCATCATGGGGTGTCATCCCGGTTGCCAACACTGGCGTTTCATCGGCTACCGACATTCGGCGGCGCAGATCGCCACCGGCCAGATGTTCGAGCACCACATAAGGCCAAATGTCGGTTACGCCTGCATCCACATAGCGCACAACGCTGCGCCCGTTCAGGCTGCTGATGAAACGATAGCGATCACAAAAGGCACGCACCTCAGCGCTGTGCAGCGGTGCAGCCAATGGAATCTTGACGACCACGCGTTTGCGATCTTCGATCCGTTCCGCATTGAAGACTTGCGTGAGGTTGCTGGCCGCAAGTGTGGAAATAAATTGAAAATGGGCAATGGCGATGGTACTGCACTGGCCGTTGGCAATGAAGCTGAACCGACCGAACGTTCGCGTATCCGGATATGGTGCCGGTGCCTGCGTGCTCGAAGTCCCGTCCAGCAATCGCGATATCGTCTCGATCAGGGAGTGTTTGGAAAACGCATCCTTGAATAGAACCGATGCAGCGCCGTCCGCAATGAGCATCGCGACCTTCGGCTCAAGCTCGCGTGCGACCATCAATATTACCGGCGGGCATTTCTCGCGTGCGCGCAGGCGCTGCAACGATGCGCGCGCCTCGCCGACGGTGCCAATTCCGCCGAGCAGAATTACATCGCTGTTGGTGCCAAAGGCGATGCCAACACCGCGCAGTGTTTCAGCAAACGGATCGACCTCCTCCACGACCGCGTTCGGCCATTGCGACAGCAGAAAAGCACTGAGCACAGCCCGGTATCCGGCTGAACCATCGATGACTGCAAAATTCAATTGCGGCGATATGACTTCCTCAGGCATATTGATGCGTCATCGATAAAAGTGTGAGGCACCTTAACTTCACGCAACAACGACCGGAATCTTGCCGATCTTGGCGCGCCACTCGGCCGGGCCAGTCTTGTGTACAGCGTTACCCTGCGCGTCTACCGCCACTGTGACGGGCATGTCCTTGATGTCGAATTCATGGATGGCCTCCATGCCTAAATCAGCAAAGGCAATCACGCGCGATCCGCGAATGGCCTTCGAGACGAGATAGGCAGCGCCGCCGACGGCGATGCAATAAACCGCATGATGTTTTTTGATTGCTTCAACACCCGTGGCACCGCGTTCCGATTTGCCGATCATCCCGATCAGGCCGGTGTTGGCCAGCATTGATTCGGTGAAGCGATCCATTCGTGACGACGTCGTGGGACCAGCCGGGCCGACCACTTCGTCACGCACCGCATTGACGGGCCCGACGTAATAAACAAAGCGATTGGTGAAATCCACCGGCAATTTTTCGCCCTTGGCAATCATGTCGGTCAGCCGTTTGTGCGCGGCATCGCGACCAGTCAAAATTTTGCCGGATAGCAACAGGGTCTCACCAGATTTCCAGGTTGCGATTTCGTCTTTGGTCAGCGCATCGACATTCACGCGACGGCTCGATTTGAAATCGAGCGCCAGTGTCGGCCAGTCTTCTAGCGAAGGCGGCGTGAGCAGGGCCGGGCCAGTACCATCGAGCGTGAAATGCACGTGCCGCGTTGCTGCGCAATTGGGCAGCAATGCGACTGGCTTCGAAGCGGCATGCGTGGGGTAATCGTTGACCTTTACGTCGAGTACGGTCGCCAGCCCACCCAAACCCTGCGCACCGATGCCCAGCGCGTTCACTTTGCTGAAAATTTCCAACCGCAATTCTTCAGCGCGATCGGCCGGTCCGCGTGCCTGCAACTGGTGCATGTTGAACGGCTCCATCATTCCCCATTTCGCTATCAGCATGGCTTTCTCGGGGGAACCACC
>JANNRY010000451.1:0-2775 GCA_031401935.1 Betaproteobacteria bacterium
CGGCTAGATTAGGATTGGTAGTGGAGCGCTGGTAACGCGCGATAGCGACATCGCCATTGGCGATGCCAGTGAAGGCTCTGGAGGTATAAAAAATAAAGAAGCGGCCATTGGTCGCGTATTGCGGATGAAACGCCAAACCAAGCAAACCGCGTTCACCTCCGGTGCGAACCACAGTTTGAATATCCAGAAATGGCGTTGTCAGCAGCGTGCCGTTCTGGAAGATGCGGATGCGGCCTGATTGCTCGACGACAAAGAGTCGCCCGCTGTTGTCGCCTGCATTAGCGATATCGACGGGGGAGGTGAGGCCGCTTACCAGTGGCAGCAAGGTGATATCGCCACGGGCTGGCCGGGCAGAGCCGACCAAGAAAAACAGGGCAAGAATAAACGGGACCAACAATCGCCTGCGCGTCATAAAAACTCCGTGGAAGTTAACTCTCCCAAACTATGTACGGCGCGCGACACCATTATTTTTATTGAACGAACAGTAACGCATGGGATGGCGCAAGGCAAGCGCTGCGATTCGGCATAAATTGCGTAGATTAAGCACTGGCGAGCCTTCACGGACAAAATGCCGCCAGAAGCTGCGCCAGTGCTAGAGTTTCAATAATTTATGACGGTTACTTCTTCTGCGGCGGCAAATCCGTGCACACGCCTTCAAACACTTCCGCCGCCATGCCAATCGATTCGCCAAGTGTTGGATGCGGGTGAATAGTTTTGCCGATGTCGGTCGGGTCGCAGCCCATTTCGATCGCGAGCGCGATTTCACCGATCAAGTCGCCTGCATGCGTGCCGACGATGCCGCCGCCGATCACGCGATGCGTTTCCGAATCGACGATGAGTTTGGTGAAGCCTTCATCGCGCCCGTTGGCAATCGCGCGGCCCGAAGCGGCCCAGGGGAATACACTCTTGCCAAATTTGATGCCTTTGGCTTTGCAGGTATCCTCAGTTTCGCCGACCCACGCCACCTCGGGATCGGTGTAAGCGACACTGGGAATTACGCGCGCATCGAAGTGCGATTTTTGTCCAGCAGCCGCTTCTGCGGCGACGTGGCCTTCGTGCACAGCCTTATGTGCGAGCATCGGCTGGCCAACGATATCGCCGATGGCGAAAATATTTGGCACGTTGGTGCGCATCTGTGAATCTACGTTGATAAAGCCGCGATCAGTGACTGCGACACCGGCTTTATCGGCGCTGATTTTCTTGCCGTTCGGTGAGCGTCCGACGCTCATCAGCGCCATGTCGTAGCGCACTGGTTCCTTCGGGGCACTCTCTCCCTCGAAGGTCACGTAGATGCCGTCTTTCCTTGCTTCCACGCCAACCGTTTTGGTGTTGAGCATGATGTTGTCAAAGCGCTTCTCGTTCATCTTCTGCCAGACCTTGACCAGATCACGATCCGCGCCTTGCATCAGGCCGTCGAGCATTTCAACGACATCGAGTCGCGCGCCAAGCGTTGAATAGACGGTGCCCATTTCAAGGCCGATAATGCCGCCGCCGATAACCAGCATCTTCTTTGGGATTTCTTTCAACGCCAAAGCACCCGTGGAATCGACGATGCGCGGATCGTCTGGAATAAACGGCAGGCGCATGACTTGCGAGCCTGCTGCGATGATGGCTTTCTCAAAGCGGATGACTTTTTTCTCACCAGTTTTTTCTTGGCCCGTGCCGGTGGTGATTTCCACAACCAGATGATTGCCATCGAGAAACTGGCCTACACCCCGCACCACATCGACCTTGCGCATCTTGGCCATGCCGCCCAGGCCACCGGTAAGTTTTCCTACTACCTTGTCTTTCCAGCCGCGCAATTTATCCAGATCAATTTCGGGTTTGCCGAAGGTGATGCCATGTGCCGCGAGCGCGCTGGTTTCATCGGCGACGGCGGCAACGTGCAACAAGGCTTTTGATGGAATGCAACCGACATTGAGGCAGACGCCGCCGAGCTGTGCGTAGCGTTCGACCATGACGGTTTTCATGCCCAGATCGGCCGCGCGGAAGGCCGCGGAATAACCGCCTGGGCCCGCGCCGAGAACGAGCATTTCGCAGGTTATATCGACGTTGCCTGAGTACGACCCTGCTGGTGACGCTTTTATCGTAGTTATTGGCGTTGATGCTGGAGCTTGAGGCGTCGTAGTTTTTGCTCCCTCGCCTTTGGGAGAGGGTTGGGGTGAGGGAATGGCAGCCGAATCACTCGCTTCCAACACCAACACCAAACTCCCCATCGACACCTTATCCCCAATCTTGACCTTCAACTCCTTCACCACACCCGCGTGCGTGGACGGCACTTCCATCGTCGCCTTGTCACTCTCAAGCGAAACCAGCGAATCCTCTTTCTTGATGGTGTCGCCCACCTTCACCAGAATTTCAATGACAGGGATATCAGCAAAATCGCCGATGTCCGGGACTTTTACTTCGATCAGGTTCGCCATGTCCGCCCCTTACAGTACGAGCTTGCGGATATCGGACATGAGCCCCGCCAGATAGGTCGAGAAACGTGCGCCGGATGCACCGTCGACAACGCGATGATCATAGGAAAGCGACATCGGCAAAATCAGCCGCGGCACAAATTCCTTGCCATTCCAGATCGGCTTCATGGATGCTTTTGAGACGCCCAAAATCGCGACTTCAGGCGCGTTGATAATCGGCGTAAAGAACGTGCCACCGATGCCGCCGAGCGAAGAAATTGAAAAGCAGCCGCCTTGCATTTCGGTCGGTGAGAGCTTGCCCTCGCGCGCTCTGGCCGAAAGTTCGGTCATTTCCTTGGCGATGTCGATGACTGAT
>JANNRY010000452.1:0-7883 GCA_031401935.1 Betaproteobacteria bacterium
GCACTGCTTGAAGCCCGCTACGCAAACGGACCAAATGATTTTATCGAGGTGGCCGGTTTGCGGATGCATGTGCGCGACAGCGGCCCGCGTGATGCGCCGTTGGTGATCCTGCTGCACGGATTCGGCGCCAGCCTGCACACGTGGGAGCCTTGGGCGCAGTTGCTGGCCAGTGATCGCCGCGTGATCCGCTTCGATATGCCGGGCGCGGGACTGACCGGCGCGGATCCAACGGGGGATTACACCGATACTCGCGGCGTACAAGTGTTGATTGCATTGATGGATAAGCTCGGTGTGCAGCGGGCCAGCATTGTTGGACATTCAATGGGCGGGCGCCTTGCGTGGCGCTTCGCTGCCGAGCAACCGGCGCGGGTTGACAAGTTGGTGCTGATTGCGCCTGATGGATTCGCCAGTCCAGGCTTTGAGTACGGCAAGAAACCCGACGTATCCGCAACATTGAAACTGATGAAGTTCGTGTTGCCCAAGGCGATTCTGCGTATGAGCTTGGCCCCTGCCTACGCGAACCCGCTGGCAATGACTGACGCAATGGTCGAGCGCTATCACGACCTGATGCTGGCACCGAATGTGCGCGCATCGATGATTGCCAAGATGGAGCAATCAGTATTGCAGGATCCGGTGCCCGTGCTTAAGCGCATCACCGCGCCGACTTTACTTTTATGGGGCGATAAGGACGCGATGATTCCGGTAGGCAATTCGGCTGACTATCTCCGCGCATTGCCGAATGCGACCCTGGTGACGTTGCCGGAGGCGGGACATCTGCTGCACGAAGAAGCACCGTCCGCATTGCAAACTGTGAAGACGTTTCTCGACGAGAAAAACTGAGCTTCGGGCGTCATGCGTTGATCGCCATGCAGGTAACGTGTTTCGGAAACAAATTACCTGTGCTTGCATTGCTCAGTGGCCTTTACAATCACTGCCTTGCCGTCTGGCGTGGCGATTGTTAACGCGCTTTACACGAGTTCAATTTTGACCTGTGCCGCCCAACACGCAACGTAACGATAAAAATATCTTGATCCACGGAGGGATGCCAGCCATGCGCAAACTATTGCCTTTGCTTTTTTGCTTCACGCTTTTCAATGCCGCGGTGGTCGCTGCACAGCCAGCGGTATTGAGCTTTCCCGGCGCGACTGGCTGGGCGGCGCAAACACCCGGCGGGCGCGGCGGCAAGATTATCCGCGTGACGAACCTGAATGCAGATGGTCCCGGTTCGTTGCTGGAGGCGCTCGAGAGCAAAGGCCCGCGCATTGTTGTCTTTGAAGTGGGTGGCGTGATCGACATGGCAAAAAAGGAGATCGTGATCCGTGAACCCTACCTCACCATCGCCGGTCAGACCGCGCCGTCTCCTGGCATTACGCTGATACGAACCGGTATCGACGTACGCGCACATCACGTGATCGTGCGCCACATCCGCGTGCGCACCGGCGTCGATGGGCAGGCCAAGCGCAGCGGCTGGGAGCCGGATGCCTTCAATACCGTCGCGGCACATCACGTTATCGTCGATCACTGCACGTTCAGCTGGGCGATTGATGAAAATATGTCCGCCTCCGGCCCGCGATTCAATGGCAAAACCCCGGAGGAGTGGCGCGCCAATACGTCGCACGACGTGACGTTTTCATACAATCTCGCCTCAGAAGGGTTGGCAGATGCGAGCCATCCCAAGGGCGAACATTCAAAAGGCTCACTGGTACACGACAATGTCACCAATATTCTTTTCTATCGCAACATCTGGGCGCACAACGTTGAACGCAGTCCGCTCTTCAAAGGCGGCGTGCGTGGCAGCGTGATCAACAACCTGATTTACGACCCGGGCAAACGCGCCATACATTACAACCTCATGGCGCTGGAGTGGGGCAGCCATCCGTACCAGAATGGGCAGCTTTCAGCAGTCGGTAATGTCATGCGCGGCGGACCATCCACCGATGAAAAAATGCCGTTCCTGATGTTGGGTGGAGATGGTGATCTTGAGTACTTTGCCAAGGACAATATCGCGGTCGACAAGCACGGCGTGGCGTTGCCGATGTTTGGTCGCTACGGTGAAACGCGCGCCAAACTGATCAACGTCAACAAGCCCGTTGCCTGGCCGAACGGCATCAAGGTAATGCCCAGTCGCGATGTGGAAACCCATGTGCTTGCCAATGCCGGTGCGCGTCCATGGGATCGCGATGCTGACGATATTCGCGTGCTGTTTTTTATCGCTGAGGGCCGCGGAAAAATTATCGATGATGAAAAAGAAGTGAGCGCGTATCCAGTACAGAAAGAAACGCGCGCAGCGTTTGTTGAAACGGATTGGGACTTGATGACGATGGAACCGAAATCCGGACTCTATCCGGGACAGAAAGGGCCTATTCAGGAGCGACTCAGTGTGCGTGATCAGCAGATGCGAAATTAAGTTCCTGGCTGCACATAGGGAACAGTCTCAAACAATTCGCGCTCACGCTTGCGAGGATCATTTTCCACTCGTGAAACGGTATCAAAAACCATCGTTTTGCGCGTCACCAAATCATGGCTCGGCCAGCCGGGATTGCCGGTCTTGGCGAATGCGATGAAGGCATTCATCATTTGCTCGCTCATCATTCGTTGCGCCGCCGTCATGGCAGGTTTGGTGCCAAACACCAGACCGATGTCGGCTGTATGCGCGGCCTGCGCAAAATTTAACTGATAGACGAATGCCGGTACGCCTGCACGAGCGCGCTCCTCGGCCTCGATTATCTGCCCGCGCCAGCTGCGACCGGCCGTTGTTGCCGCGATGAAAATTTCCTCTGCTGTTTTTTCCGGAAACCATCGGCGATAGGTGCTTACCACCAGTTCTGGTGAAATATCAATTCGCAACTCCGGCCCGATGCGGTCATTGATGTTGCGCCAGTCCAGCCCCTTGAATGCCGGGTGATCGGGCTGCAGAAAGGCGCGCGTTTCGGCGATGGTGTTGCCGAGCATCATCGGCATGTGCAGGCTTTGTGGGTGTGCATCGGGATAGAACGGATGACGCAGCAAGGTGCGACCATCAAGCACGGGGCCAAAATAAACGCTGCCGCCGAGAATCGGATCAACAGCACTTAGTGCGGCAACCAATTGCTGCACCGACGCCGACACGGGATCGACCCCAAGTTTTGCAAGATACGTCTGTGCGCGCTTGGTCGCGTGCAGCGGGCCAGACACGGTGACCTGCTGGCCGCTCATGGTTGCGGCCTTGTGGAATAATCCTTTCGCGGCAGGTGTGGCCATCAACGTCGCAATCTTGGCGCCACCGCCTGATTGGCCAAACACCATCACATCGTCAGGGTTACCGCCGAAGGCTGCGATATTGTCACGGACCCATTGCAACGCGAGGATGAGGTCAAGCTGGCCAGCGTTGCCGCTGTCGGGGAAGCGTGGATCGATTCGTGCGAGCGAAAGATAGCCGAAAGCATTGAGCCGATGCGACAACGTGACCACGACGACATCGCCGCGGGGGGCAAGCTGTGTGCCATCGGTGAGCGGATCGTTGCCGCTGCCAGTTGCATAAGCGCCGCCGTGGATATAGATCATGACGGTGCGCTTTGCGCGATTATCGAGGGATGGCGTCCAGATATTGAGAAACAAACAGTCCTCGCTTTGGACGTCTTTGCCTGCGCCGCGCTGAGGGCAGATGGGGCCATATTCCCACGCCTTTGCTGTGCCATCGTCGACAGGGGCGGCGACCGGCGCGCGATAGCGCGTAGTCGCAGTATCGACTCCGTATCGGATGCCTTTAAACACCGAAATTCCGTCTCGACGAACACCACTAAACGTGCCTGCTGGCGCATGCGCTAGCGGATCCGCTGCCAGCGCCCCCAACGAGGATGCCGTAAATAAAACAGGCGCACCTGCTGCAGCGCAAATTAATCTGCGCCGCAAAAAATCGGGCGTGTTACTTGACATCGCGCCAGCCAGAGATTGAGCCGCATGTTCGCAACGCCGAACCAAGCATTAAGTTTTTACCGAGTTGTGTTCCTCAACTTCGATATGGCAAGGCGCGATGAGCAAATGGCTCAGCGCTTCTGGATCATCGGTATGCATGTATTGCGCGAAAGCGGCAAACCGCGCGTCCTTCGCATCGGCCAGCGCGCCGATAAGCATTTTTGCGGTCTCGCGGGCGGTTGGGCCACCCACCTGATAGGTGGGCCAACCCTTGTAATGCGAAAGTAGCTGCTCGCGGTGGTCCTGATAAAGCGCACAACTGCGCGTGAAATCGAGTGCCGCTTTTTTTGCGGCAACCTCAGCATCAATCTCGGCATCGGTATGTCGATAACGGGCCTTTTCCTCCTCAGTCCAATGCGCTTTCTCACCGTGGTGATCACGCAGCGTCGCCATCGTGAGCTTTAACTCTATCTGTGAATGCGTGTGGGTGTCCCGGAATAAATGGATCAGATTCGAACCCTGACCTTCGGTTCCCGAGTACCGCATTCCTGCCTTGACGCGACGCGGGTTGAAGCGAAATTGTCGGCTACACGCCGCAGCCAGAGTGTCGAGGAGGGCACTGATTTTTGCAGGATTCATGTTAACCCGTACCCAAAGATAATGCCGCTATCGTGATTTCGAGGTGTGGCGGCCTGAAAAATTTATATTTATTCTTGTTCATATGCGCCCCGTTTTGTGCCCTAGTCGCGGATTGGTGTTGGGCGGGAGCGCCCATCTTATATTTTTCTGCGGTGCGGCGCTTGTCGCACAAAAACTGCCAGCATAAAAGTATGCTGTCACGTGAGTTTGAGCGGTCACGTATCAACACTTGCGCAGGCCAAAGACTCGATGATTGGCGCTGAGGCGCTATATTTTTCTGTCAGTGGAAATACCCGTGCGCGCATCGTAAATGAACGCCGCATCGCTTTCCGCGATATACGTGTCGTCGGCCTCGTCTTCCGCAACCAGCCATCGAATCGTGGCGACAATATCGCGTGTACTCATCTCAAGACAAAATCGCTCGCTGCCGCCATCGCCGAAAAGTGCGAATTCCCATAAGAATGGCCGCGATTCCCGTGTGGCAGTGGCGGTGTTTGCAAGGCACACCATGGAGAGCGATTGTTTACCTGCTTGGGCGTGGGTGTCGATGCGCATGTGGATCACATTGGATGTCTGAACAATCAGAGGCGCACCGTTGCGATTGAGATAGAAGGCGCGGAATACATCCTTCGCACCAAAGCCGACAAGTGTGATGTCGATGCCGCGCGAATTTTTTTGGCCTACATTCTGGATGTCGTACGTGGCCATCTCCCGACGCGGATAGTGGTCTTCAGGTGCCGCGATTTCCGTGTTGGAAATTTCATAACGTTGAGCCTCGCACCCGTCACTTGAGCGTGTGAACGTTAGTTCACGCGAGTGTGTATTCATGATGAGCCGTTATGACACCTGCGTCATCGTGTTTAACGATAACGCTAAAAGAGCGTTTCATGTCGTTGGATTTTTCATTTTCGGAACACCAATAATCGTGTTCGCCGCGTCAGTGTGGCATCGGCTCAGCACCTGAGTTACCGTAGGATGGCGCGCAAAATTTGCTACCTGTCGTCTGACAGGCGACTCCAGCGGGGAATGCATCGTTGCGAAAGTTGCCAACTGCGCGGAATAGCGCAGAATGGCGGCATCGCAGCCGTACACCCGAGGAGCAGCATGAGCAAACTGTCTTTACTTGATCTGGGCTTTTTTATCGCAGAGACCGAGGCCAGCCCGAAGCATGTGGCGGGCCTGCTGATTTGCAAGCGGCCGCCCAAATCAACGGTCGGCTTTGCGAAAAATCTTTACCGTGACTTTCTGACGTTTACCGACGTCAAGCCGCCGTTTAACCGCATCATCGTTTTTTCCGCAACGGCAATGCCGCATTGGCAGGATGTTGATGCGGTTGATCTGGCAGAGCATATTTTTTATCACAAGCTCGGCAAGGGTGAGAACGACCAGCAAGCGTTATATGATTTTGTCGCCAAGCTGCATACGCCAATGCTCGACCGCGCGAGGCCGCTGTGGGAAATTCACGTGATTGATGGATTGGCTGGTGGGCGGTTTGCGTTGTATCAAAAGATGCATCACGCCTATGCAGACGGCGTCACCATGACGCGCTGGACAGCGGAGGGCATGGCGCATTCGCCTGACGATCTCGCACTCACGCCGGTGTGGACGCTCAAGCACGGCGGGCACGCTGCCAAACGCAAAAAGCGCAGCCAGGAAATGATGCAATCGATGTGGAAGGACGCGGGTGGCACTAGCCGTCGGCTGCTCGGCATCGGTCGTCTTGCTGCGATGTTGTTTCTGGAAGGCGTCAAACTGACCAAGAATGCGATCGCACTGCCGTTCGTATCGATTGCCAAAACACCGTTAACCGGGCAGGTGACATCCGGGCGTCAATTTACAACGGCAGGCGTATCGATGGCGCGTGTGGACGAGATTCGCAAACGTACGCGCTCCACACTCAACCATGTCGCGCTTACCTGCCTCGACGGTGCGTTGCGTCGCTATCTCAGTGATCAGGGTGTCGAGCTTAAGCGCCCGATTACGATTCAAATGCCGGTCAATCTGCGCAAAGAGGGCGAGAAAACAGCGGGCAATAAAATCGGCATTATTCTGGTTGAGCTGTCGCTACCAACGGACGACCCGTATGTGCGTCTACGCAACATCGGTTTTTCGTTGCGTAGCGTGCGCACCATGATCGACAGCGTCGCACCTGAGGCCATTGAGTCCTACACAATCATCACTGGATTGGTTGCGCAGATAGCCGAAATGCTGAAGCTCTCCAACACGCTGCCGCCGATGGGCAATACGCTCGTGTCAAACGTGCCCGGCCCTAAGGATCACCTGTACATGAAAGGTGCCAAAGTGGAAGAGATGCACCCCATCAGTACGCTGCCACCGAGCAACCTGCTCAACATCACGCTCTTCAGTTATGCGGGCGATCTCTTCTTTGGTCTCATCGCGACGGATGAATTGCCTAACTTGCAGCGTTTGGGCGTTTATGTGCAGGAGGCGTTTACTGAGTTGGAAAGTTCGGTACGCGATGCGCATGCAGGTGCGTAAGAGAAGTTTAGACAAACTCTAGCACTGGTGAGGGTTTCAGGGATAAAACGGCTTGAGATGCCCGTCAATTCTGGTGTTTGTATATTTTATGCTGGTAAGCGTCCTATCAAGCTACCACTGCGCTTGCAGGTCAGGCGTGTCAAGAACTGCAAGATAACGCCGAGCAGCCCGCTTTGTGGCGCGCCCACTCTGGCCGTTTGGCGGCAAGGTCGGCGTGCTCGGGCTGTTCGCTGTATGGCTGCTGCAACACCGTCATCAAGCGATTTTGGATACTGGCGTCACCATTGGTGAGCGCATCGATTGCTTGTTGCGCCAGATAATTGCGCAGCACGTATTTCGGATTCACCAAATTCATTTTCGCGCGGCGTTGCTCACTCGGCGTGCTGTCTTGCCGCAATCGATGCTGATACTGCCGCAGCCACGCGACAAGGCTTTCACGCATCGGGCCGGTGGTGGCATCCTCGCTATAGAACGCAGCCGAAATCGGCGCAATTAGCGTTGCATCATCTGCGGCGTCGTTCAGCGGCACATCGGCTAATCCGCGAAAAAAGATCGTCATGTCCGTTTCAGCCTGTTGCAGCAAGCCTAGCAAATCGCCTAGCAGCGCTTCGTCACTAGGCAGCGTAACCGCGTTCCAGCCGAGTTTGTCTGCCAACATCTGGCGCGCGGTTTGATCAAACGTCTGGGCAAAAACATCCAGCCCTCGTTGCAATGCCGACTCATCGTTGATCAACGGATACAATGCACTAGCCAGGCGCGTCAAATTCCAGTGTGCGATCTGTGGTTGGTTACCATATGCGTAGCGCCGCCCACCAGCATCGGTCGTGTTCGGCGTCCAATCAGGATCAAAA
>JANNRY010000453.1:0-3053 GCA_031401935.1 Betaproteobacteria bacterium
ACAATCGACGCTGACCCCTTTAGACCGGAATTAACGTGAGCGCGACCTTTCTATCGCATCTAAGGCGCAATGCGCACGAATCTTTCATCAGACAGATCGAAGTCATTTCGCGCGAGTGCTTCCCAGTCATGGCTCAACTGAACTGGCGCGTCACCAGCTCTGATGTTGTCTTCATCGACAACCACGACATCCACATCGCCGCTAGTGGTCCAGTGCGCAATACCGCCTACAACATGAATAAGCACTTTTGGTTTGTTCATTTCGCCCCTCGCTGCGGATATTTTTTCAATAGCCAATCGAGAACTGTCAGTTGATCTGAACCAGTAGCGCGCCGCACCTGAATCAACAACTTCATCGCGCTGGGTCGATCTGTCGTGAGATTTTTCGCGCCCTCGTTGCACACTGAGCAGATCGCTCGAAGATTGCCGAGATCATCTGTGCCACCCATCGACTTATCAATCACATGGCCGATATGCAATCGCGCCTTGCGTCCAGGGTCATAAGGATGCGGCTCACCGGCAACGGCGCCGCACATCTGGCAGGTGAAACCATTGCGGTCGAGAACAAGTGAGCGTGTTTCTTTTGAGATAGCACGCGCAAATGCGGGTTGTGGCTTTTTGTCTTCGAGTAAGTATTCGCCAGGCTTTAAGTCGTTGCGATCATTGTGCGTGAGGATTTGATAGCCCTCTTCTGTTCGCAATTCGCGAATCCGACGCGCCCATTCGCTGATGTTTCCGGACGCTTTGCGCAACTCATCAGAACCGATAACGCGGCCCGTGTTTGCCAGTAAATATTTGCGCAGCTTCGCGCGTGCCCCGGTTGAGGCTTTCTTCATGCGGCAATCGCAAACAACTTGCGTGCGGAAAGGCACTCGCGAATCTTCTCGCCAACCGCTTGCGCGACAGGCGGCGGAAACGCGTTGCCAATTTGTCTGTATGAGGAAGTCTTCTTGCCTGCAAATTGCCAGCTATCCGGAAAGCCTTGTATGCGCGCGGCCATGCGAACTGTCAGACGTGGCATGCCAACAAAGTCAGCGGCGGGAACGTCGTTGGCAATGCCCATGCCATCAACGCCAAGCGTGGCCCATGCACGCTTCGCACGCGTGGGGCCAAGGTCTGGTCCGCCGTGTTTCTTGGAGCCGCCAACAAGCGTAGGTGCAATTTCCCTCGCTCCTTCGCGCCAGGCATCCGCACCTGCCCAACCGTTAGCCGCCATCAAATCATGAAGCGCGTCACCCACCGTCACAACGCGCGCGCGATTCGTGTCGGGCCACTCAAACTCTGCCCCGCAGTTTTTGCGGATCGCGACGAAGATCACGCGTGGCCGTAATTGCGGCACACCAAAGTCAGACGCGTTCAACAGCTTCCAGCTTGTGTCGTATCCAAGCTTGCCGATCTCGCCAGCGATATAGAGGCGATAGTCTTCAAACACGGCGTCCATCAAACCGCGCACATTCTCGAGCATCACCGCACGTGGGCGAATCTCATCGACGAGACGAATGGCTTCCGGGAAAAGATTGCGTTCATCATCCGCACCCAGTTGCTTGCCTGCTTTCGAAAATGGAGGGCATGGGACACCGCCTGCGAGTAAATCGACGCCAGCGTAGGTTGTGCCGCTGAAATGTTGAACGTCGCCATTGATCACATTCCAGTGCGGGCGATTCAGTCGCAATGTATTCGAAAAGTCTTTTTCAATTTCCACCAAGGCGCGATGATCGAAACCGGCCTGCTCCAAGCCGAGCGCTTGGCCACCAGCGCCTGCGCAAATTTCGACGGATGTGAGGACGGGCGATTTAGGCATATTGGATAGTGAGAGTCTAGTATTGGCGCGGCGTTTGGAGCAGTTTTGGCTGTTGAGGTCCGTGGATGCTAGTGTTTGGCAATTTACCCGCTATATATCGCTTCTGAAACCCCAACCTAGTCACCTTTATTCCCAACCACTTTCAATTCGGAAAATTGTTATGCGACGAGCTTGAGTTCTTGCAATCTAATTGCCAGCACAGAGAGTGAAACTCCAAATTGCTGGGCAAGCGATGGTGATTTCACTCCCCCGTACCTCTCCACTCTTGCGACTGCATATGCACGATTCCGCAATCCCGCGTCGTCGTCACGCATTAGTTCTTCAGGGTCAGACGGATTGAGGAAATAAGAGACATCGTCATCGAACACGAGCGTGCCGTCTACCCCAAACTTTCTTTGGAGCCTCTCGCGAAGCAAGCGCTCCGGCAAGAGATAACACGCACCAAAATAATCTGCTTCGGCTTCTATTGGAGATCGCACTGTCGAATTGAAACCCGGCCTTAGAATTGGTCGATCACGATGTTTTACAGCGCCGGGATGTAGTACTGCGTGCCCAATTTCATGGGCACCTGTAAATCTAATTTCTTCGGGCGTGAATCGCGTTGAAACGCAGATGCGCTTCTCCGGCCGATCTAGGCTGCCGGCGACTTCATATCTCGATCCGCCACCACCAAACCTGCCCAGATCATCTACTTCGATATAGTCGAAGCCTAAATGTCTTGCGGCGTGAGAAGGATTCAGGAGCCAAACAGGGTCTACGGCAAGCACCTTCACGACTGCTTTATAAGCCTTCCAGATTTCCCTATGCAGCTTTTGCGCTTCCGCGTCTATCTGTTCGTGATTCATTGGACATCACTCCCAATTCAACGCCCCACCCGTCTGATACTCCGTCACCCGCGTCTCAAAGAAATTCTTTTCTTTCTTGAGATCGATGAGTTCCGACATCCACGGGAACGGGTTATTGGCGCCGGGGTAGAGCACATCAAGCCCGATCTGTTGGGCTCTTCGGTTGGCCACGAAGCGCAGGTATTCCTTGAACATCGGCGCGTTCAACCCCAGCACGCCGCGGGGCATGGTGTCTTCGGCGTAGGCGTATTCGAGCTCCACCCCTTTACGGAAGATGGCTTCGATTTCTTTCTTGAATTCATTCGTCCATAGCTGCGGGTTTTCGAGCTTGACGGTGTTGACGAGGTCGATGCCGAAATTGCAGTGCATCGATTCGTCGCGCAGGATGTACTGGTATTGCTCGGCGGC
>JANNRY010000454.1:0-2214 GCA_031401935.1 Betaproteobacteria bacterium
CACCGCGAGCTGTTTCACATAGCCGAGCAGGAAATCGATATTGAGGCTGCGTTCGTGCGCCTCATCGATGATGAGCGTGTCGTATTTGCGCAGGCTGAGATCGCTGTGCGTTTCGGCCAGCAAAATGCCATCGGTCATCACCTTTACGAACGTGCTGTCGTCGGTGTGATCGTTGAAGCGAATCTTGTAGCCCACCGCATGTGTGCCGGACTGCTTCAGCTCAAATGCGAGGCGCGTGGCCAGCGTACGCGCAGCGATGCGGCGCGGCTGGGTGCAGCCAATCATGCCGTGAATACCGCGTCCGAGCTCAAGGCAGATTTTCGGCAGTTGGGTGGTTTTGCCGGAGCCGGTTTCACCACAGAGGATGACGACCTGATGCTTCTGGATGAGTGCGGCGATTTCGGCGCGGCGCGCCGCAATGGGCAGTGCATCGTCGAACGTCGGGTGGGCGAGGCTATTGTGGCGCTGCTGTCGCGATAGAAATCGCCCACGGGCCTCGGACAATGCCGTTTCCAGTTGTAAATCGAGCTGATCGTGCGACTTTTCCAGGCGCACGAAGTCCTGACGCTTTTTAGCGAGCGAGATCAGGCGTCCCCGGTCGGACGCCAGCACTAGTTCAAGATCGATTTTTTCTGAAGACATGCTGCGCGCATTTTACGTGTTCACCTGCACTTAAACTCATCCGCAAGTGCTCGCAGCCGGATATCACGCAGAAAGTATCACCATTTCTTTTGATCCGGAACAAACCTGCGTAAAGGCTGCAAGCTAGACTGCTTGCTTCCCGCTGCGCTATTAGCCCCCAAGATGACCATTGCCCTGCTGAGCGACATCCACGGTAATTTGCAAGCGCTCCATGCCTGTCTTGCTGATGCGAAGGCGCGTGGTGCGCGCCGTTATGTTTTCCTTGGCGACCTGGTTGGTTATGGGGCTGACCCGCACGGCGTGGTCGATATCGTGCGCGACCATGTTAGCCGAGGGGCGGTGGCGGTAAGAGGCAATCACGACGATGCCATCCACGGCTCGGCGGCCTACATGAACGATGCCACGCTGGCCGCCATCGAATATGCCCGCGCATTACTCTCGGAGGAGCAGGTTTCTTTTCTCAAAAGTCTGCCGATAATCGTACGTGAGGAAAACCGCTGTTATGTGCATGCTTCAGCTAAAACACCCGAGCGCTATCCTTATATCGACTCGCACTCAGCCGCGGCAGAGTGCGTCGCTGCGGCTGAGGCTGCGTATACATTTTGCGGGCATATTCATGAGCAACAACTGTACTTCATGACAAAGCCCCCGCGTATGGCCCCCTTCAACCCGACACCCGGCATTACAGTTCCCGTACCCGGTCACCGCCGATGGCTGGCAATTGTCGGCTCGGCCGGCCAACCACGCGACAACGACCCGAAGGCTGCATATACCTTGTTCGATCCGGCGCGCTCGACGATCACGTTTTGTCGCGTCTCGTACGATCACCGTGCAGCTGCCGACCGCATCCGTAATGCTGGCCTGCCAGAGTCACTTGCGTACCGGGTTGAAAATGGCTACTGAACCAACAATCGCGACGCTCGCCGATTTGGCGCCGGGCAACGTGATTGATGGGTTTCGCATCGTGTCAGCTTTGCATGACGGTGGGCAGGCATGCCTGTTTCATGTCGAGCCGGTGGACGGTGTTGACCCCGGCTTCCCACTAGTGATGAAAGTGCCGAAGGTGGGCCCCGGCCAGCTACCGGAGAGCATTCTGGGCTATGAAACGGAGGCGATGATCTTGCCGGTATTGCGTGGCACAGAGGTGCCGCGCTGCGTCGCGGCGGGCGACCTTACTGGTGTGCCGCACCTGACGATGGAATGGATAAAGGGCGAGGGGCTTGCCGCGATCGCGGCCACGGCGCCTTTGTCTGTTGACGCGGTGGCCAGGATTGGCGCTGCCGTTGCTGATGCGCTGCATTCCTTGCACCAGCAGGATGTGATTCACCACGACCTGAAGCCCGACAACGTGATCATGCGCGAGGACGGCAGTGCCGTACTGCTCGATTTTGGTTTTGCGCACCACGCCCATTTTCCCGATTTGCTCGCTGAAGAAAAACAGTTTGCAGCCGGTTCAGCACCGTACGTGTCGCCGGAACAATTGACCGGCTCGCGCGCGGATCCGCGTAGCGACCTGTTTGCACTCGGCGCTGTACTCTATGAACTTGCCACCGGCCGCTTGCCTTTTGGTAT
>JANNRY010000455.1:0-2142 GCA_031401935.1 Betaproteobacteria bacterium
AACCGGCATGGCAAACATAAGCCTTGTAGCGGTCCCCGCCTTTTTTCGCGCCATTGCGGCCATTCATCCACGCCACCATCTTGCCACCGTAGCTGCCGCCACTCGCGGCGAGGCGTTTGGAATCGATATAACCCTGCTTCAACATGAAATCGGTACCGGCTTCAACGTCGGCGTGCTCCTTGCTGCCGAAGGTGCCGGTGTTGGATTCGAGGAATTTATTTCCCCAGCCAAGTGAGCCGTGGTAGTTCACGCACACGACCACATACCCTTGCGCGGCGAACACCTGATTGTTCCAGCGCTGATGAAAATTGTCGCCCCAGTTCGAATGCGGACCGCCGTGAATATTGTGCAACAGCGGCCATTTTTTCTTGGCGTCAAAATTCGGCGGATAGACCACCCACATTTGCACCGGCTCGTTGTTCCAGCCTTTGATCGTGTGTTCCCTGACCTCGCCCAATTTAAATTTCGCCATCAAGGCATCGTTGAATGATTCTATCGACGCCTCATTCTTACCATCTGCATCGCATGCAAATACCTTGGGCGCTGCCGACATGTTATTGCGCACAAATACAACCTTATCCGCCTTCACATCGAAATCGGTCACCGTGCCGCCCTGTGCGACCAATGCAGGCTGTTTAGCGCCGACGGCTAAGCGCCACACATTCAAGCGGCCAAATTCATCCGCCGTGAAATAGAGGCTCTTCGCATCGGCAGCCCATCGCAGCGGCGGATTGATATTGCGATCCCAATGGCTGATCACCGCGACTTTGCCACTCGCGCGGTCGATCAACGCGACCTTGTAATCGTCATCCATCGAACGCCGGATGTTCTGCACCAGCAGCGCAATCGACACGCCATCAGGCGAATACGCGGGTGCGTAATGTGAGAACGGTGACGTCCCCGTCAGCTTCTTAAACGTAGCCTTCTTGATATCGAGCTCAGCGATGTGATGTTCCTGATCGCCACGCGGATCCTGGTTCGGGTTAAAGCAAAACGCGATGCGCTTGCCGTCGGGCGAAATATCAAAATCGGCCTGATTTGGATCGGAAGTTTGCAGCGCATATTTGGTGCCTGCGAACAAATCGCGGCATTTTCCGCTCTTGATGTCCAGCACGTGCACATGCGGCACTCGTCCGTCGGACAGCCAGCGATCCCAATGGCGGAAACACGTGTGGTCCACCACATGCGCCTTGACCTTGTCGTCTTTCTTCTCCTTCCATTGTTTGGCCTGCGCCTTTTCACCCTTGAGCTCAGGCCACACCCACGAGATGAACGCGATCTTTGAAGAATCAGGAAACCATTTGATTGCGGATACGCCAGTCGCGATATTTGAAATCCGCTGCGCCTCACCGCCATCGGGTGCAATGACGTAAAGCTGCGGCTCGTCATCGGCGCTCTTGCCTTCGCCGCGTTTACCGACAAAGGCAATCAAGCTGCCATCCGGCGACCATTGCGGCTGTCCGTCTTTCTCACCACATTGCGTGAGTTCGCGGCCGATGCCGCCGAACGTTGAAAGCAACCACAAATGCGCGCTGGCTTTGTTCTCTTCCATATCGTATTTGGTCACCGCCACACACACCTGCGCGCCGTCTGGCGAGAGCGACGGCGATGCAGGGCGCTGGATTTTCCAGAGGTCGTCAGCGGTAATGGATTTTGTTTTCTGGGACATGGTGGCTGGCCGCATGATGAGAAAAGGGAAAGTGAGATTCTACGCGTTCGCCACAATTTAATAGCAAGAACCAGCATTGATGAGCTTTCCCAGACACTTTTCGGCTGAAACTCCCGCCAGCCCTTGTGTTTTGCTCAAGCATCGGAGCGGCGTTTGGGCTGAAAACGCTTTGAAAAGGTTGTGGATATTAGGTCCAGTTTTGATTCACTTGATCTAAGGTTCCGCAGACTAATGAACGGACGACGTATTTTTCTGGCGGCAGTGCTGCCGCTGCGTCCTCACGGTTGACGCGTCGCACAAGCTCTTTCGCTCAAGGCGACTATTCGTTTGCGGACGTAGTACGCGTATGTGCAAACGGTGCGCCTACAAGCGCAGGAGGTGTCAAGCTCAGTATCGCGCTGCTGGTCGCTAACGGCAATTGCTTGGCTACCGACGAGACGGTTGCACCTATGCGCGCGCTGAGTGTGGCCGGC
>JANNRY010000456.1:0-43170 GCA_031401935.1 Betaproteobacteria bacterium
TCGTGATTAGCACGCCATCGACCAATCCAGGTTTGGTTTTGCTTTCCATGAACGTGACGGTAGTGTTGTCCCGTAACATAAATGCATCCTTGCCGATCACAATTACCACCGTGCTGCCATTGCCGGTCGCAATTTTATCGCCGGGCTTGATCGGTGTGCCGACTTTGGCCGCAATGCCGTTCACCGTTGCACTGCCCGTCAACGAATTCATCCCTTTGACGACTGGCACATCGCCTTTGGCCAACGCATCCTGTATCAAGCCCAACACACCAGCTGGACCGAGTAAGCCTAGTGCTGCGAGTTGTTTCAATCGCGCGCGCCGGGCGGAGAGTGAAAGCGGGAGGGAAGTGGAGGTGGAGCGAATACTTCGCATCAAATTCTTTCAATTAAGTTGAGGCACAAAGATGCAATATCTTACTCTTGGCAACTGCCTTCGGATTCACTTCTTGGTGAACACCAAATCCCAGACACCGTGGCCCTTGGCCAGCCCTTTGCGCTCAAAGCTTGAGGAGCCGCGGTAGTCGGGACGTGTGGAAAATCCGTTGCGTGCGTCAGATGTATTGCGTAATGCTTGCTCTCCACTCAGCATTTCAAGCATGTGGTGTGCGTATTCTTCCCAGTCGGTGGCCAGATGCACGTAACCACTTGCACTTAGTTTTTGCGCGAGTAGTTTTACGAAAGCAGGTTGAATCAGGCGGCGTTTGTGGTGACGCTTTTTCGGCCATGGATCGGGGAAAAAAATATGAAAACCTGCCAGCGAACCATCCGCGATCATGTCGTTGAGCACCTCCACGGCATCGTGCTGAATGATGCGCAGATTACCAATATTGTGTTCGCCAATCAGTTTCAGCAGCGCACCCACGCCCGGCGTGTGAACTTCGACGCCGATAAAATTTTTATCGGTTAGCGCTTGTGCGATCGCGGCGGTCGCTTCCCCCATACCGAAGCCGATCTCTATGATCAGCGGCGCGGGACGAGAAAAAATAGCCGCCGAATTTAATGGCGCCGCGGCATTGAACGGCAGTAAAAACGCCGGGCCGAGTACATCAACGGCGCGCGTTTGCGCCGGTGACATGCGGCCTTGCCGCAGCACAAAACTGCGAATCGGTCGATGGGTGGTTGGCAGAGCGCCAGAGTTTGTTTCTTCTTCCATGCGGAAATTATACGGTGCGCCCGTGACCGCTCGGTACAATGCAGGCATGAAAAAATTGATTCTCAGAAGTGGCCGCGAAAAATCCCTGTTGCGTCGACATCCTTGGGTTTTTTCCGGTGCGGTCAATTCCATTGACGACGGTACCCAATCCGGCGACGTCGTGCGCGTGCAGACTGAAGATGGACGCTTTCTTGCCTACGCGGCCTTCAGCGAGAAATCGCAAATCATCGCCCGTGTGCTGTCATTCGATGAACGCGACACCATTGATGAGGCGTTCTATCGGCAGCGGATCAGCACTGCAATTGCGCGGCGCACGCACCTTGGCATTCAAACCGATGCGATGCGTCTGTTTCACGCCGAATCGGATGGTGTGCCGGGGCTGATCGCGGATAAATATGGTGACGTGATCGTATTGCAGTTGCTCACGGCCGGCATCGATTCACAACGCGCGCTGTTGGCGAAGTTGCTCATGGAAGAATCCGGTGCCAAAACCATTTTTGAACGTTCGGACGCCGATGTGAGGGAACTCGAAGGGTTGCCTGCACGTACTGGATTGATCGATGGTGAACCTTTGCCTGCCGAGACGGTGATTACCGAAAACGGTATGAAGATTGCCGTCGATATTGCGCATGGCCACAAGACCGGTTTCTATCTCGATCAACGCGACAATCGTGCGCTGACAAAGTCATGCTCCCGCAACGCCGATGTCCTGAATTGTTTCTGTTACACCGGCTCAATGAGTGTTGCGGCCCTCATGGGCGGTGCAAAGTCGGTTTTTTCGATCGATAGCTCGGCACCTTCGCTGCAAATGGCCGCACACAATCTGCAGCTCAATGATCAGGATGCCTCGCGTGCAGAGTGGCTGGATGCGGATGTGTTTCTCGCTTTGCGAAAATTGCGTGATCAAGCGAAGAGTTTTGATCTCATCATTCTCGATCCGCCAAAATTTGCGCCGACCGCGCAACATGCAGAAAAAGCCGCGCGTGCGTACAAGGACATCAATCTGCTCGGCTTGAAATTGCTGCGACCGGGCGGTTATTTGATGACTTTTTCGTGCTCCAGCGGGATTAGTGCCGATTTATTCCAGAAGATTGTGGCTGGTGCAGCTTTGGATGCTCACGTTGATGCGCAAATTGTGCAACGGCTGGGACCCGGCGCTGATCATCCGGTGGCGTTGCACTTTCCTGAGGGTGATTATTTGAAGGGCCTGTTGCTCAGGCGCTGAACCTGAAATTGCCGTTTGACAGAACCTTGTGGCGGCCTTATCGTATGCGTCAAGGGAACTTTTTGACGAATTGTCGGTAAAACGATAGGGTCTAAAAGGAATAAACCATGAAAACAATAACAAGTATTTTGTGTGGCGCGGTTAGTGCAGCCACCACCGCCATTTTCGCAACGATCGGCATGCCAGCGCATGCCCAATACTATGGCGGCCTCTCCCTCAATGCCGTGAAGGGGACGCTGCCGGAAGACGTGAGCAACCTCCTGTTTCGGTCCCGCGTTTTCACGGTAGTCGACGGGCTGGAGAACGGCGCCACTGATCTCAAAGTGGGTTACCGTTTTTCATCGCATCTGGTGCCGCATTTCGCATTGGTCGGGCAGTATGCCGACACCAATCGATGGGGTGGCCAGCGCATGTCATTTGACGGCGCGCGCGTAGCGCAGAAAACATCCTCCTACGGCCTTGATCTTGTCGGGTCGCTGCCAATTTTTGATCGGCTCTCGCTGACCGCAAACGCTGGCGTGGCACGTGTGCGTGCAGACACGGTGTTCGGCGGTGCGGTACCGATTGGATTACTCAGCAATAGCGATGGTCGCTACACAGCGGCGGGCCGAGTCGGCTTGGGTGTGCAATACGATTTCAGTCGTCGGCTCGGTTTCAGGTTCGGCGTGGAACGCTATCGCAACCTGAATGGAAACGCAACCAGCGGCGGCAATGTGGATGCCGATACGTTCTCCTTCGGCATGCGCATTCGGTTTTAGGGTTTTAGATTTTAGTCAGGCGCCGAAAATAAAAGCCGCCAATCAAGGCGGCTTTTATTTTGCTCCGATGAGGCCGCCGACCGGAGAGCTTGGCGTCGCCTGATAAATCTTCTTCGGCATGCGCCCAGCCAAAAATGCCTCGCGTCCTGCTTCCACAGCCTTCTTCATGGCGCTCGCCATCAATACCGGATGCACTGCCTTCGCAATCGCGGTATTCATCAGCACGCCATCACAGCCCAGCTCCATCGCAATGGCCGCGTCGGACGCTGTGCCGATGCCCGCGTCCACCAACACCGGTATCTTGGCGCGGTCGATAATGATTTGCAGATTCCACGGATTCAATATGCCCATGCCCGAGCCGATCAACGATGCCAGCGGCATCACAGCAACGCAGCCAATTTCTTCAAGCATTTTGGCCTGTATCGGATCGTCCGAGCAATACACCATCACCTGAAACCCATCGGCCACCAGCTCTTTTGCGGCAATGATTGTTTCAGGCATGTTTGGAAAAAGCGTTGCATCGTCGCTCAGCACTTCCAGTTTTACCAGCGCATGCCCATCGAGAAGCTCGCGCGCGAGCCGCAATGTGCGCACCGCTTCCTGCGCGTTGTAGCAACCGGCGGTGTTGGGCAGGATGGTAAATTTTGACGGCGGCAATACCTCCAGCAGATTTGGCTCGTTCGGATGTTGGCCAATATTTACGCGGCGAATTGCTACCGTAATGATCTCGGCATTGGAAGCGTCAATAGCCGCGCGCGTCTCAGTGAAATCGCGATACTTACCTGTGCCAACCAATAAGCGCGACCGATACGCGCGGCCAGCGATGGTGAAGGTGTCGGCATCATTGTCGATGCTGGCCACTAGCCACCTCCAACTGCGACGACCACTTCAAGCTGGTCTCCATCGCGCAATGGCGTCGTCGCATGTCCGCTCTTGGGCACGATTTCGCCATTCAACTCCACCGCAAATCGTTTTCCTGCCAGCGACATGGTCGCCACCAATTGCGCGACATTGAGGTCAGGCGGAAATTGCTTTTGTTCACCGTTGATGTGAAGCGTTAACATGACTAATCAAAACTCCTGCTGCTGGTGGATTAGATACAGGCGAAAAGTGTAGCACGCAGACCAACCGCAACGATTGACGCAGAGAAAATCCGCCGATGAATGCCAACGCTTCCGCAAAACATGTTCCTGCCGCATTCGCTGCACTGATTGCGCTATGGATTGTGAGCCTGACTTGGTCGGGCTGGGCACCGTACGACCGCGCGACGTGGGGGCTGGAAGTGGCACCGTGTTTCGGTGCATTGGTGCTGATGTGGTGGACGCGCAAAACGTTCGAGCTCACCACGTTGCTGTATTGGTTGATCGCGATTCACGGCCTCGTCTTGATTCTTGGCGGTGCCTACACTTATGCCCGTGTGCCGCTGGGTTTCTGGATGCAGGACTGGTTTGGCTTCACGAGAAACAACTACGACAAGATCGGCCACTTTGCGCAAGGATTTATCCCCGCAATCGTCGCGCGCGAGGTGCTGGTACGCAAATTTTCGATCACTCGCCGTGGTGTGGTCGCGTTTTTGTGCATCTCGATTTGCCTCGGATTTTCTGCTTTTTATGAAATCATCGAATGGTGGAGCGCGCTGATCTTGGGGCAGGGCGCGGATGAATTTCTGGGCACGCAGGGCGACTCGTGGGATACGCAATCGGATATGTTTTGGGCACTCATCGGTGCCACCTGCGCATTGCTGACGTTGTCGCACTGGCACGACAGACAAATGAAGGCAATTACATCTGTTTAAATAAGTGCGCGTAGGCACGGCTAACTTGCAACTCGGCTTTGCAGTCCTTGAGTTTCAATAAGGTCTTGCCCATTACATCGCGCGTCGTCGCTGCGACACAGTTCACGTTGACGATGGTCGAGCGGTGAATTTGCCAAAACTCATTTGGGTCGAGTTCGGCCTGTAGCTCTGCAAGTGGCGTGCGGATCAGCGATTCACCCGCTGAAGTGTAGACGCTGACATATTTGTCTTGCGCCTGAAAATAAAACACTTCATCGACAGGAATTTGCCGCACCGTTTCACCAACGGACGCGCGTATCCAGCGCAGATGCGTATTCTTGCTCGGTGGCAACGCGGCGGCCAGTTGTTTGAGAATGCCCGCGACATCGCCCGGCACTTCCGATTTTGAGACCTTTTCCTTGAGTCGAGCGATGGTGCGCGTCAGGCGATCGTCCGTCACGGGCTTCAACAAATAATCCGCCGCCTGCTGGTCAAACGCGTCGACCGCGTATTGATCGTACGCGGTGACAAATACGACATGGGTTTTGGCGTCCAGCCGCTTTGCCACTTCCAGCCCCGTCAGGCCGGGCATGCGGATATCGAGAAAAACAATGGCGGGGCTTTCGTCATCGACCAGTCGCATCGCTTCAAGGCCATTCTTGGCAATGCTGACGATGCTGAGCTCCGGCCATAGCGCGGTGAGCCGGTCATTGAGGTAGGTGGCGAGGTGTTGCTCGTCGTCGGCGATGATCGCGGTCAAGTTAGTTGTCATGCGGGCTCAATGTTGTAGTTTCGATAATTACTCCCGCGCCCGCTACATCGGGCTTGGGCGCTCACAGGCGCGTCCCATGGGACGCGAATTCCCTGTTCACGTGTCGTCGGCGATGATTGCGGTCAGGTTAGTTGTCATAAGTGCTCAAAGTTGTTGTCTCACTAATTTGCGCTGCACGGAATAGTCAGCACCACGCGTGTACCGCTCGGTTGATTTTCCTCAATTGAAACATGTCCAGCATTACCGTAAAGCTGTCCAACCCGCTCGCGCACATTCTTTAAACCGATACCGTTTGAAGGCTTGCTGCCAAACCCCATTCCGGTGTCGATCACCGAGATGCGCAATTGTTCGTTTGCAAGTTCAGCTTTGAGGCTGACGCTGCCGCCTTCCACCTTCGGTTCCAGCCCGTGTTTGATGGCGTTTTCGATTAGCGGTTGCAGCAGCATGGGGGGAATTGTCGCGCCGCGAAGTTCACCGGGCAGATCGATGCCAACCTGCAAACGATCTCCCATGCGAATCTGCAGGATGGAGAGAAAATTTTTCATCATCTCAAATTCATGGCTGAGCGTGGTGCGTTCCTCACGCGTGGCGGCGAGTGTGGCACGCAGGTAGGCGATGAAATCTTCGAGCATGCGTTTCGCGTCGTCGGGCTTGGTGTGAATGAGGCTGGTGACATTTGCCAGCGTATTAAAAAGAAAATGTGGTTCGATCTGCGCCTGCAGTGCGCGCAGGTTGGCTTCAGCGGCGGTACGCTCGGCCGCTTCGGTGCGTTCACGCTCTTCGGCGATTGCAATTTGCGCATGCAATTCTTCAGCGCGGCGTTTCCAGACGGTGGTCAGCACCAACGAGATCACGATCGAAATCACGAAACTGGTAAAAAACTGTTCGCGCGTGCCGATCCAGTTCAGCATGCCGGTTCGACCAGTGACAAAAGCATAACCCCACATGGAGAGCGTCACGATGATTGTGCCGAGCGTCGCGTAGAACAGCGCGACAGCAACGAACGAGCGCGTGTTTATGAACCGCATCAACGGCCCAAGCGTTGCGAACACAATCCAGAAAGCAAAGCCGATGACGTTGGAAATCATCGTGTTTTCGCTAAAGATTTCCGGGAGTTGAGCGAGCCCGATCCGCCTGTTGACGACGTATGCCATCAGCGTAAACGCGATGGCGAACATCATGTTGAAAATCAAGGTGTAGACGAGATTGCGTACAAAGCTGCGCGGCCAGCGACGAAAGAAACTGATCGCTTCCAGCGGATGAAAATGCTCCGACTCGGTGAGCTCCTTCAACTGCTGTTGTGCTTTCACACGCTGGGTTTGCGGCATGGCGGTGGTCGTATTCATCGCAGGACTTTCAATATAGGCGAATCTGTTCGCCGATGCGAATCAGGCAGCCTTGTTTACAAATGGCTTCACTTCGGCCAACGCGCGCGTGACAGCATCAGGTTCGTCACGGCTCTTCCACCCGCGATATACGAAATAGCCGATCGCAGCGATACCAATGGTGGCAACGAGAGTCTTGATCGCGCGGGCCCAGACCATAATCAGACCAATACCCATGCCAAACACCACCCACTGCACCCACCAATTGCCGGGTGAGGTCATGTAGTTAATGATGGCGCAAATGCTGACGACAAATATCATTTTGAATGGATAAGTGATGGCTTTGGTGATGTCGGTAACCGGAGCGGTGATAAAAGACAGTGGGTTCATGGTTTTTCCCTTCGGGTTGGTTGGTTCGTCAAACTGTGATGCGAGTCTGGGGCTTTGTGGCGCACACAGAGGCGCATTGCGACCGATGGCGTCAGTAGCGGCGCGAATTGCTTTGGGGCGGCGCGAACTGTGGGCGAAAACCACTGACAAGAATCCGCATTGCGCCACTTGCAAACCCTAGCAAGGATGGGGTGTTTGGGGCATATTTGCTTGTAGAGCCTCGCCAATGCTTGTGTTTGCTGAAATACACGTTAAAAAGCCCAACTGAAGGATTTCGGTTGGGCTGATTATCTGCGCCGCAGGCAACGCAAAGACGCTACTTAGTGATGATGTCCCGATGCATCGGCGCCAGCACGGCCAGCAGTTTGTTTTGGGCGCGGAACGGCACGTTATTCTTGTCCATCGCGAATTGCAGTTGTTCGACCAGCGCGTTGAAATTCTCGCGGTTGATACCAGCTTCGGCGTGGATCGGTTTCATTTTCGCGCCCTTGTACTCGCACGGCCCATTGAGAATGAAGCAGAACTGATCGACAAGCTGTTGCTTGACGCGCCCTTGGTCGGCGTTTTCGAAAAATGTCTTTGTGCGCGGGTCTTTGAGCAGGTTGGCCATGAAATCATCCATGATGACCACCAGCCCGGCCTTCTCGCCGAATTCTTTAAAAATGCCAGCGTCGTTGCTAATCTTCACGCCCTCTTGGGCGTGCACGCTGGTTGTTAGCACGGCACCGCTCAATACGATGCCAAGTGCCGTGAATAGAAATCCTAATTTCTGTCGCATGTTTGTTCTCCGATGAATGAGTTAGAAGTTTAGAAGCCGACCTGAACAGACAGGTAGGTGCCCTTCTGTTTGTCTTTGATTACGATATTGCCCAGATTGGCGTAGGCCAATGTGACCGACACATTTTTGGTCGGCGCCCAGGCGACGAAGACGTCATACCAATTGTCTTCCTTGAACGGCAGATGGTCGGGCTTCTGGCGGAATTCCGCGCCGATAGCCAGATTCTTCCGCAGCAGTAACGCCGCCGAGGCTTCAAAGACCGCGTCGTATTTGTCGCGCGCGGCGGTACCGAAACCGAGGATGCCGGTCTGGTTGGCTTTGGTGAAGCGCACCGTGCCGTTCAGCAACACACTTTGCGCGAGGAAAATCTTGGTCGCGGAAACGTAGTAGTCGGTGCCTTTGTCGCTTTTAATACCGAGCGCGCGCAATAAGTCGCCACGATCATTTTGCTTGTGCTGAACACCCACCGCGATTTGCGGCAGCCATGAATCCTGTTCAAGCACCGCTTCGCCAGCGACTTTTACTTTGACGGCATAGATTTTTTGCGTAAATTTGTAACCGTTGCCGAGCCCAAGCAGACCACCCACTTCGCGGGTATCAAATTTTTGCTCGGCAAACGACAGCTCAACACGATCATAAATGCCGACCAATGCACCGCCGCTGCGAAGTTCATAGTCCTGAGAGCGCACATTTGTGAAAAATGCATTGGCACCTATTTGATCTTTAGTACCGTAGCCGCCGATGACCGCCCAAGGCGTCAAACCGCCGCCAGCGGAGCCTTCAATACTTGTGACGCCACCAGTCAGGAGCAGCTTGCTGCTGGAGGTGAAATCACCTGTTTGTGCATTGGCAGCGGTGGTGAGTAATGCACCGCCAAGCATTATTGTGATCGCAATGGCGCGCGCCATTTTCTGATGAACGTGATACTTCTGCATGGGTGTTCCTCTCTGAGGTGATGACTTGATAAATCCTTGCGTACGCGAGGTTTACGCGGATATTTGTTGCGCGGATTCACATTACCCAGAGAAATAGTTTTGATCCGGTAAATTTTGTGAACTGGTTCACAACTTGGCGAAAATCGATATGAATTTAGCGGGAATGGCATCCAGTTTTATGCGCGTGTGTGGCACCTGCGCAGCCATCGAGCGATGCCCGCGCGCAACAGAATGCAGCTACAATTGCAGAGCCATATTAATTCGCGGGCGTCGTATAGTGGTAATACCCTAGCTTCCCAAGCTAGAGCTGACGGTTCGATTCCGTTCGCCCGCTCCAAAACAAAAAGCCCGCAACATTGCGGGCTTTTTGTTTTGGAGCGCATGAGAACCTCTAAGCGAGATCCTGAACGAGGGCCGCTCTGGTTTCGCTGCTTACTTCCATGGCCACCGTGTACTGCTGATGATCCACTCCCATCGCAAGTGTGACGCCGTATTTCAGTGCTGCGGCCATTTCCTGGGTAAGTTCAAAACGCAAAAAATGCACTGCGGATGTCTTGGTATCATTTTCGCGTTGCAAGTCCTCGTCGGCGATGGCGTAAACCTTTTTGCTGCCTTCGACCTGAATCCAGGTTTTGTCTTCGATGCCTTTTAGTTTGGTGAGCGCAACACGGCGTTCTGCTTCGTCCACGTACTCGATGAGCATGGTGGCTTTGAAATTGCGTCCGTCCGGGACCAGTGGCGTGTAGGCATCCAGTTCGTCCTGAATACCGGCTTCCTCAAACGTTTTTTCGACGCGCAGGACTTCCTGAATCTGGTAACGAATCGTCATTTCGTCTTCGAACAGCAGTGTGACATGGTCGCCAATGTGCGCAGTGCGCAGGCGCTTATGCACGATAGCATTGGCGCGAAACTCCTTGCGGGCTTTTGCATAGGCTTCGAGGGACATCAGGCTTTCGCGGGTAATTTTTTTCATGGTTGTCGTTGTCATCATATTTGTCTCAGTCGGGTAATCCGTAAGCTTTTCGGATCAGTGTTATGGGGTGCGCGATTTGCGCTTTGTGATTGGGTTGGTCTTTCTTGAGCAATGCAACGCCTTGCTCAATGTGGTGTGCTGCAAGCTGGCAATCAGAGCTGATGTAATCGGGTTCGGCCTCACTCATCTGGCGAAACACGGGCTTGCCGATCTTTAATGCAATTTCGTGAAATTCCTTTTTGACGCCCCAGGTGCCCGCGTGCCCCGAGCATCGCTCGACGGTGGTGACCTTCGTATCAGGAACCATCTCCAGCATTTCACGGGTCTTTTGCCCGACGTTCTGCACTCTGGAATGGCAGGGAATGTGATACGACACATTACCCAGCTTCGATGTGAAATCTTTCTTCAGCAAACCATCTTTCTCGCGTCCGATCAGGTACTCGAACGGGTCCATCATCGCGGCCTTCACCGCTTGCACGTCTGCGTCATGCGGAAACATGAGTGGCAATTCCTGCTTGAACATCAGCGTGCACGATGGAATCGGCGTGATGATCGTGTAGCCGTCATGGGCGAGTTTGGCTAACGGCGGAATATTTTTCTCTTTCAGCGCTGCGACCGATTCGAGATCGCCAAGCTCAAGCTTGGGCATACCGCAGCAGGCTTCTTTCTCAACGATCACGTAAGCGATATCGTTGTGGTCAAGTATCTTGGTGAGGTCAAAGCCGATGCCGGGCTCGTTGTAATTCACGTAGCAGGTTGAAAATATTGCCACCTTGCCTTTGGTGCGTTTGCCGTCTACGGGCGCCGTGGTTCTGCTGGTCGCCGCGTTTTTCCGGAAGGTCTTGCTGGCGAATTCTGGCAGCCATGCATCTTTGTGTACGCCAATGGTGGATTCCATCATTTTGCGAACCATCGGAATCTTTGCCGACGCGTTTACGAACTGCACCACGACCGGAATGGTGGCCAATTTGCCGTTGCGATCAGTCGATGAGAGATTGGTGTCGCGGAATTTGGTAGGTGTGCCTTGTTTGAACTGGATGGCTTTGGCGCGCAGCATCAGGTGCGGAAAATCCACATTCCACGGATGTGGCGGAACGTACGGGCACTTGGTCATGTAGCAGACATCGCACAAATAACATTGATCGACGACTTCCCAATATTTTTCCTTGGGCACGCCGTCCATTTCGAGGGTTGGGCTTTCGTCGATAAGATCAAACAGTCGCGGAAAGGCATTGCACAGCGAAACACAGCGACGGCAACCGTGACAAATATCAAACACCCGTTCCATTTCTTTCAGCGCGGATTCAGCCGAGTAAAAATCGGGGTTGTGCCAATCAATGGGATGCCGTGTGGGTGCCTCTAGGCTGCCTTCGCGGGATGACATTTTTTGACCTTGTGGTTTGTAAGAGTTGGCAAATAAATCAGGTGGGGAAACGAAGCGAAGCGAGCGTTTCCCCACCTGGTATTGATGCCTCGTTGCGTTGAGGCACTTGGGTGTTTGAAGCCTTTACGTCATTACGTCTTTACGCTGTGACTAGCGCGTCAAGCGCCTTCTGGAACTTGTTCGCGTGCGAGCGTTCTGCTTTTGCCAGCGTCTCAAACCAGTCGCCAATTTCTTCAAACCCTTCTTCGCGCGCAGATTTGGCCATGCCGGGGTACATATCAGTGTACTCGTGCGTCTCGCCAGCGACAGCGGATTTCAGATTGTTTTCCGAGCTGCCAATCGGCAAATCGGTGGCAGGATCGCCAACGTTTGCGAGGTAATCCAGATGCCCGTGCGCATGGCCGGTTTCGCCCTCGGCGGTCGCACGAAACAATGCAGCGACTTCTGTATTGCCTTCGACGTCAGCCTTGTTTGCGAAATACAAATAACGACGGTTCGCCTGACTTTCGCCGGCAAATGCGGCTTTCAAATTGTCGTGGGTTTTGGTGCCTTTGAGTTTCATGAGAAATCTCCTGTTGAATAATCAATCGATTGTCTGCGTTGCGCAGAGCGTAACCATACTCCGTTCAGCATCATTGCTCCAATAGATTGATTCGATGATTACAATAGTGGCTGACTATTACGCAATTGGTGCCCTCAGCCGATCAGCCGCCGCAGAGTCGCGTGCTACCATCGCGGCCAACACTCGATTCCAAATGTCATGAGCGCGTTCGCAAAAAAGATTATCATGTGGCAAAAACGCGATGGACGCCACGACCTGCCATGGCAAAAAACACGTGATCCATACCGGATATGGCTGTCGGAAATCATGCTGCAACAGACGCAAGTTTCAGCAGTCGTTCCTTACTACGCGCGCTTTCTCGAACGATTCCCCGATATCGCCACGCTGGCGTCAGCATCAATTGATGAAGTGATGCCGTACTGGGCTGGCCTTGGCTACTACGCGCGCGCTCGAAATCTCCACCGTGGCGCGCAGCAAATCATGGCGATGTATCACGGCAGTTTCCCGAAAGACTTTGACGCCATCCATGCCTTGTCGGGGATTGGGCGCTCGACTGCAGCGGCGATCAGCGCGTTTGCGTTTGGAGAAAAGTGCGCGATTCTCGATGGCAACGTGAAGCGCGTATTCGCGCGCCATTTTTGTGTGGAAGGCGATGTCACGAGCAAACCAGTGGAAGACCGTTTGTGGCTGATCGCCGAGGCAAATTTGCCTGCCACGGATATTGAATCGTATACGCAAGGTTTGATGGACCTCGGTGCCACCGTTTGCAAACGTAGCCAGCCATCCTGCCTGATTTGCCCGGTGCGAAAAAGCTGTGTGGCCCTTGATCAGGGACGGGTTGATGAGTTGCCCGGTAAACGCATTCGGCGGGAAATTCCACATCGGGAAACGCGCATGCTGGTGATCATTTATGCAGGCGAAGTGTTGCTCGAAAAACGACCGATGACAGGTATTTGGGGCGGCTTGTGGAGCCTGCCCGAAATGGCGGTCGATGCCGATGTGTTGAAAACGCTGCACATACGCCACGGCCTCACCGCGCGCAAGACCAAAGAAATGCTGACGGTCGAACACGGCTTCACGCATTTTTCGCTATCAATTCATCCGGTCCAAATCACCCCGGCTAAACCGCCGCCACGCGCCATGGAACCCGGTGCGATCTGGCTTAATCTGGATGACGCGATCGCCGCCGCGATTCCAGCACCGGTGAAACGAATCCTTGAAAGCGTGAGGTCAGGTCGTCAGAGCTGAATTGGATTGAATATTTTAAACACAAGCACTGGTGCGGGTTTTAGGCGGTTTGTGTTCCAAGATGCCCGTCAATTGGCGCTCTATGTAAAATCTTTCTGTTTTACGGACATAGACTGATCATCCCAGATCACGGTGTCGAATCAGCACTTGCTGCTCTGAGCCAAAACGTTGCGCTAGCTCTTCCACAATATAAACGGAGCGGTGCTGCCCCCCGGTACAGCCGATGGCAATGGTCAGTGCGGCGCGGTTGTCCAACATATAGGACGGCAACCAACGAGTCAAAAACGAGGTGATGTCGTCTATGAGATGCGCAACATTTAGATCCGCTTGAAGGAATGCCTTTACCTCGGGGTCCTTGCCGGTCAGCGGGCGTAACAGCGGGTCGTAATACGGATTCGGCAGGAAGCGCACATCGAACACCAGATCGGCATCGATTGGAATGCCGTGCTTGAAACCGAATGACTGAAACGCCAACGCAATGCGATTGCGGTCCAACTTGAGCCAGTCCTTGATCCATCCTCGCAGTACGTTTGGATTGACATCAGAAGTATCCAGGCGATGCCCAAGCTCCGAAATGTCGGCCAGTATCCGGCGCTCTTCGGTAATGCAAGCGATCATGCCGCCGGAAATTTTTTCAGCCAACGGATGTGGGCGACGCGTCTCGGAAAATCTTCGCGCCAGTGCTTCGTCGTTGGCATCCAGGAATATTACGCGGCAATCAAACCCGCTCGCATTTAACTGCTCAATCGTATGCGGCAGCGTGGTCAGCGTCTCGCCGGTGCGGGCGTCGATGCTGATGGCGACTTTTTCGCTGCTGGATTTGATGGAATCGATCAGCGCAGAAATTAGACTTGCGGGAAGATTATCGACCGCAAAATAACCAGCATCTTCGAGCGCCTTCAACGCCACACTTTTGCCCGACCCCGACAGCCCGCTGACGAGAATGAGCTGCATTATTGGGCAATCCGCGGTGCTGGCTTCAATTGCATGGCGATTGGAGGCTCACTCAATACCATAAGCACGAAACGCGCTGGTATCGTTGAAGCTATCAATAGTTTTGGTGCTGGCATTGCCGTCTGGTTGTTCGCGCATTGCCTCATCGTGCCTATCGAGGAAATCTTTGGTGGAATCGTAGCCGCGTGTTTGCAGAATGTAATGGCGCACAGCCGCTTCGACCAGCACGGCGAGGTTGCGTCCTGCAACCACAGCCAGCGTAACGGTCGGGATTTCGACGCCAAGAATTGTGGTCGCACTGGATTTTGTTTGCAACCGGTCGAGCGTGCGAAAGTATTCGTCGGTCGGTCGTTCAAGATGCACAATCAGCCGCAAAGTTTTACGCGGTCTGACGGCAGTTTCACCGAAAATCGCTTTGATATTCAACACGCCAATCCCGCGAACTTCGAGAAAATCGCGCAGCAGTGCAGGGCAGCGTCCCTGAATCGTTTCCGGCCCGACTTGATAAAGTTCGACCGCATCGTCGGCCACCAAACCAGCACCGCGCGAAATCAGCTCAAGCGCCAATTCGCTTTTGCCGATTTGTGAGTCGCCAGTGATGAGTGTACCGAAGCCGAGCACATCAAGAAAGACGCCGTGGCTTGAGGTGACCTCGGATAGTTCGCGTTGCAGATACGGCCTGAGCAGGTTGACGAAAACGCGGCTCTGCTTTTGCGAAAGAAATAACGGTGTTGCGTGCTGATCGCACGCGTCGACCAGGAAATCCGGCGCGTCGGCACCATCGCACAAAAAAATACAAAGTGTCTCGCCGGTGCAAAGAGCAGTCAGGCTTTCGGCGCGTGCCACTGCCGGCTGGTTGCTCAAGTATTCGAGATCACTGACGCCAAGCGCTTGCATCAGGATGGGATGGATAAGGTTTAAATGCCCCACCAGACCAACGCCGGGGCGATCAAGCGCCTCCTGCGTGAGTTCCCGCGAGGCACCCCGCTGACCGCCAACCCAGGTCAGTTGCAGTTTTTCGCGTCGATCATCAAACAGCTGCTGTACGCTTAATCGGGGCATACGGCAGCCATTCAGTCAGTAATTTATGGACCACCAGCGGGTCCGATTCCTGCAATAAGGCCTCACGCAATTCGGCGTCGCTGAACATTTGTGCGAGTTCCGAAAGCATATTCAAGTGCTGTTCTGTGGCATTTGCCGGCACCAGCATCGCAAATACCAGACGCACCGGTTCTCCATCGGGTGACTCAAACGGAATCCCATCTTTGGAGCGCACGAATGCCGCAACCGTGTCCCGCAAATTTTTGATGCGTCCGTGTGGAATGGCTACCTGAAAACCCAATCCGGTGGAGCCAAGTTTTTCACGCGCAAAAAGTGCGTCAAACACGCTGGCCCGTGCGATTTTGTTTTCATTCTCGAACATCAAACCGATTTGCTCGAACAGGCGTTTTTTACTGGTCACATCGGCGTCGAGGGCGACGCGCGGGAGAGAAAGTGTTTTGCTAATGAAATTCATGGGGCAGATGCGAGCTGACGGGCTGAGAAATGGCGTTTGCTGCGGGCCGGAAATGGCCCATAGGATAACGTCTTTTGACGGCGGTGGGTTGGGGATGGCTAATGGGGGAAATACGCAGAAGGGAATGTGCGATTGCTGGTGCAGAGGAGCGCGAAAGTTGGCGCGAAGTGATGGTCGGCATGATGTGCCGACCATCGACGGTTACTGAGTTGGTTCTTCAGTAGGAAGACGTTTTAGCGCCGAAATGTCATGCTTGTTTTTCACTTTCTCCTTGTGTTTGATGATCTGCCGATCTAGCTTGTCGACCAGTAAATCAATCGCAGCATACATGTCTGTATTTTCGCTTTCGACAAAAATATCTTTGCCGGACAGGTGTACATTCGCTTCGATCTTTTGTCGCAGTTTTTCGACGCTGAGAATCATGTTCACGTCGATCACGTGATCGAAATGCCGGTTGATTCGGATCATCTTGGAGGAAACGTAATCACGTATGGAAGGCGTGATTTCGAGGTGATGGCCGGTCATGTTCAAATTCATTTGCCAATCTCCTTTCTAGAGATGCGAGCGCTCTTTCAACATGAGCGTTGCGCAACCTGTACAAGTTAACGACTTGAATGACATCACTTTCAGCAGCAAATCCGAACAGCAACAGCACTACAGATTTGCCACTGCACTACACAACAATTCATTGGGCTTTATGAAGCGTTGCTGCCAAAGTACTTGCGCAAATTTGCCGGTTGAATCTGCATTGCTTCACGATACTTAGCCACTGTTCTGCGCGCAACGACAATACCCTGTTGTCCCAGAATATCTGAAATCCGATGATCTGACAGCGGTTTTTTTGTGTCTTCTGCGTGAACTAATTGCTTAATTAGCGCACGTATCGCCGTCGACGAACAGGCGCCACCTTCATCGGTGGCGACGCTGGATCCAAAGAAGTATTTAAGCTCAAATATTCCGCGCGGTGTGAGCATGTACTTCTGCGTAGTCACACGTGAGATGGTCGATTCATGTAATCCAACCTGATCGGCGATCTCGCGCAAAACGAGCGGCCGCATCGCGACTTCACCGTGATCAAAAAAGTGCCGCTGGCGTTCTACGATGGCCTGTGTCACCCGCAAGATGGTGTCGAACCGCTGTTGAACGTTTTTTATCAGCCAACGCGCTTCCTGCAATTGACCGGAAAGATTTTTGCCATCGGTGTCGCGACTCTTGTGCAGCAAATCTGCGTACAACTTGTTGACGCGAAGTTTGGGCATGGCCTCGGAATTTAGCTGCGCGGCCCATTTGCCCGCCACTTTTTTGACGACCACATCGGCAATGACATAGCGAATTTCGCCCTGGCCAAAATTGCGGCTGGGCTTGGGATCGAGCGAAACGATCAATTCCCGGACTTGTTTGATTTCCTGATCATCACAGCGAAGCAGGCGCTTTAATTTCACGAAATCGCGCGACGCTAGCACATCAAGGTGCTGATCTACCACCAAAAGTGCACGATCAAGCTGCAGCGTATCAGTCGGTAATGCTTTAAGTTGCAACGACAGGCACTCTGAAAGCGAACGTGCAGCCACACCCGTTGGTTCCAGCGCCTGCACGCGTCGCAGCGCGATTTGCAGGTCATCCGGCTCGACTTCCATGTGCTCGCCAATCATCTTGCACAGCTCGTCCATGTCATCGGTCAGGTAGCCGTCTTCATCCAGATGGGCAATCAGGATCATCGCAAGGCGTTTGTCTCGCTCCGGCAGCGACATCAAAGCAAGCTGATTGATGAGGCTTTCCTGCAGCGTGGGTTCAGCCGCAGCTATTTGGGAGAATTCGTTGTCTTCGTCGTCATCGCTGCGTCGCGATGCAGCGGCATAATTGCTGCCGTCATCCATACCGGCGTCGAAGGATTGTTCTCCCCGATCATCACTCTCGCCAGGACCGTTGTCTGTTGTCGAGGGGGCAGCCGCATCACGCGTATCGCCCGACTCGGTGGTGTTGCGGTCGTTGCCATTGATGAAATTTGGCGCAAGTTCCACCGTTTCATCACTTGAATCCACCCGCTCGAGCAGCGGATTTTCGAGCAAATATCGCTCTAGCTCTTGATTCAAATCGACTGTTGATAGTTGTAGGAGCTTGATTGACAGCTGCAATTGCGGCGTCAATGTCAGGTGCTGGGATAACTTAAGCTGGAGACTTTGTTTCATCGGGAGCGCTGGGCCACTGTTACGTTACAAGCGGAAATTTTCTCCTAGATAAACTTTGCGCACCGCTTCATTATGGATGATTTCCTCCGGTTTACCGAAGGCGAGCACCGAGCCTTGATTGATAATGTAGGCGTGATCGCAAATGCCGAGCGTTTCCCGAACGTTATGGTCGGTGATAAGTACGCCGATGCCGCGATTCTTGAGGAATTTGATAATTTCCTGTATGTCGATCACGGCGATTGGATCGACCCCCGCGAATGGTTCGTCAAGCAAAATAAAACGCGGCTCAACTGCCAGCGCACGCGCAATCTCCACGCGCCGTCGCTCTCCGCCGGACAAACTGATGGCAGGGCTGTTACGCAAGTGCGCGATATGCAGTTCATCGAGAAGTGCTTCGCGTTTGGCGTCGATTTCCTCAGCAGTCAAATCACGCAATTCGAGCACCGCCTGAATATTTTCCGCGACGGTAAGCTTTCTGAAAATAGAAGCCTCCTGCGGCAAATACGAAAGCCCCAGCCGCGACCGGCGAAAAATCGGCAAGTGGGATAAATCGTTTCCATCGAGATAAATTCGGCCGCCATCGACCGGCACCAGACCTACGATCATATAAAAGCAGGTAGTTTTGCCCGCGCCGTTCGGCCCCAATAACCCGACGACTTCGCCGCTCTCAACCGAAAACGAGACATCGCTCACCACCGTGCGCTTGCGATAGGATTTACGCAGCCCTTCGACGCGCAAGACGCTCTTCTGATCGAGCACATTCGTCGCGGCGGCAGGGGATTCGGTGGATTGATTCATCGAGAAATTGCGCGGTTAAAAAACACTTAGTTGGCTTTAGCGGGTGCCGTTTGCTTGGGCTTTTCGTCTGCAGTTTTCGGCTGGATCGTAATTTTGACGCGACCGGGAGCAGCACCCGCAACAGGCGCACCTTTTGCATCAGGCGGGGCATTGCGTGCTTGCATGACTTCTGTCGCGGAATTGTAGTAAATGTATTCGCCCTTCAATTCATCGCCGCCACTTTTGAGGCGCGCACGTGATAACAGCTTCATCGTGTCGGCTTGGTCATCGAATTCAGCGCGATCAGCAAATCCTTCCATGTAGTCGTTCACGCCCTCACGTTTTTGCCTGAACGCGACTTGGCCGCTTGGCCCGCCGAAGGCTTGCGCGGTCATAAATCCTGCGTCGTCTTCCTTGATGATCATGCGCTCGGCCGTAAACCGCATCGTGCCTTGGGTTAGGACAACATTTCCTTCCAGCGTACGAGTGCGATTTTTATCGTTAACTGTAGCCACGTCGGCTTCAATATCGATCTGTTTTGTCCGATCCGCTTGTTCCGCGTTGACGCTATGCGTAGCAAGGAACCCGATTGCAGCAGTGGCAATGAGCACCAAATCCAATCCGCATCGTATTTTTCTTAGCCCGATATTCATCGTGGCGTCCTTTGAGGTTGTTGATAGGTCGCGCGCACGCGCTCTAACCGGTAGCTTCTTGTCAGGCTGTTGAGTTCCATCTTGTTTGCCGTTAGCTGGCCCGATGCACTGTCGAGTCGCACGCCTTCAGTGGCTCGGGCAAGATTCTTTTCGGGGAAGACATTCAGCACCGGCGTTGCTAATTTCAGCGCTTCGTGGGTCTCCGTCTTTTCGGAGGTCACCAGCACACCCCCTTCCATAATAACCTCATCAGCGCCTCCCACCAGTCGGCCGCGCGGTGCCTGCGCGACGATCGGCGGCAAATTCGGGTGGAGGGCGGTGAAAACGACCGTTTCCAAAAGCGACGAATCGTCGTCCGGGAAGTGAAGCATCTTCGCCGCCTTGACCGTGTATTGCACTTCGCCCGTCTCGCCGAGCGCCTTGGCAACGAAATTCTCGACGATCAGATCGGGGTCGTGTCGTTTGTTCGCGTCAGCCCGGGGATTTGGTGCTTGCACGAACTGATTCAGCCAGAACGTCAGCGTAACCAGCGACATGAGCACGGCGAGCGGCAGGACAGGGAGGGAGCGTGCACTCACAATTTTTATTGGGCGTGATCAGAAATGATAGAAGTGAAAACCCTAGCACTGGCGAGCTTTGCGGGCGCATTTAAGCCGGAAAGCCGCGCCAATGCTAGTGTTTAGCTTAAATTACGGCCATCTAGCGCCGTGACGCGATGACGGATGATAGCGCCATTCTTTGTGTCCGGCGCGGTCGCGAGCGCCGCTATTTCACTGTGGACGCAATGCTCTGCGGGGCGACTGCGGATAAGACAATGGCTGGTGTTAAAACTTCCGGAAGTATTTGGGCGTCACCTGCCACCGGGTAAAAAACATAAAGCGGAACGCCGTTGCGCCCAAATTCCGCGAGCGCTTCGGTGATGGCCGGGTCTTTGACGGTCCAGTCAGCCCTAATGCGGACAATGTTGAGTTCTTCAAACCGCTTCAGCACTTCCGGATGGTTCAACGCGATGCGTTTGTTTACCTGACACGTGATGCACCAGGTCGCGGTGAAGTCGATGAACACAGGCCGCCCTTGCCCACGAAGCTCGGCGACTTTTTGTTTGGAGAATGGTACCCAGCCATCGGTCGCACTCGACGCGCCCGCAGTAATCGCTGGCGATGCAGTCGTATTGGCATTGGGCCATGCAATTACCGCTCCAGCCAGTAGCAACAAAATGGCGGCCACCGACGCGCGTACGGGGGTGTCGAGCTGCCAGCGTCCGTACAACCATGCGCCGAACGCGACGATGACCATGCCAAACAGCAGCATTCCCAAGCCGTCGTTGCCCTGTTGTGAACCCAGCACCCATGCCAGCCAAGCGACCGTCGCAAAGAGCGGGAACGCCATGAATTGCTTGAACGACTCCATCCACGCACCCGGTTTTGGCAGGTATCGCAACCAGCCCGGCAATAGCGACAACACCATGATCGGTGCAGCCATGCCAAGCGCCACCGACGTGAACACCATCATTGAGACATAAGTAGGCTGGGCCAGCGTGTAGCCCAATGCCGCCCCCAGGAACGGTGCCGTGCACGGCGTGGCGATAATTGTCGCGAGCACGCCGGAGAAGAATGCGTCCATTAAGCTACTGCGGTTGCCGCCTTTGCCTGCAGTTTCAAGATTGCCCGCCGCAGATTGCAACTGCATGCCAAATTCAAACACGCCGCTCAAATTCAATGCCATCAATAAAAACAGCATCGCCAACAATGTCACGAACACGGGTGATTGCAACTGAAAGCCCCAGCCGATGGATTCACCGGTTGCACGCAACACGGCCAATAAACCAGCGAGCACCCAGAATGAAATGACAACCCCGCCCAAGAAGGCCAGCCCTTGCTGTCTAAGAAGTTTTTGCTCGCCGTGCGCATGCTGCACGAAGCTCATCACCTTGATGCCAAGCACTGGAAATACACACGGCATTAGATTGAGGATGAGTCCGCCAATGAACGCAAAAAGCAGCGCAACGGCCAAGCCGAGATCATTGCCGTTTGGCGGGCCAGTTTTGGGGTCACTAAGCGGCGCCGCTTTCACGTTAGCAATTGCGGGCGTGGTTTTGGCGTACGTGACCGCTGCAGTAACCGCGATGGCTTTCCCGGCGTGTACCTTGCCCCATCCCTGATCGCTGACCAGCACTCCTTCCAGCGTGGAGAGTGCTGAATTGACTGGATCCGCAAGAGGGATTGTCAGATGAAGGCCATCAGCACCAACCACTGGAATCTGCTTGCCAGCATTGGCAATGATTTCTCCTCCCAGCGGGTAAAAAAAGTATTCCGCTGACTTGAGAGCTTGACCCGGTGGTGGCGTGAGATCGAGGATGGCCTTGTTGTTGCCGATGGTTGCCTTGGCTGTCCAACCGCTGATCGAACCCGGCAGGGCTGCGTTGGCGGCAGTAAACGCCATAGCCCACCGCGCGTCTGGCAATGGTGCGGATGCGACGACCGGCAGCGAAATGGTCAAGTCAGCACTTTCCGGAATACACACGTCGCTGCAGACCAGCCATTCAGCTTTGGCGCTCAGTGTGACATTCTGCCCAGCCTTCAGGGTAGTGGGCGTCTGCAACTTCACCAGATGTAGCACCTCACCGTCGTAGCCAAAATTCATTAACGGCCCAAGCGGCAACTGCTTTGGAAACGGCCATTCAATCGGCCCAGCCGTGACACCGGGCGGCAAAGACCAAGTCAGTTTCGTGGGCAAGCCGGAGTCTCCCGGATTTCGCCAATACGTATGCCAGTGATCGATGATTTTCAGACGGAGTGCCGCCTCAATCGGCTGACCCGGTTGAACGGCGTTAAGCCGCGAAATAATTTCAGCTTCAACGTGCGGCGTCTTAACAGATGCCGCAAACAAATTGGATGCACTGAGTGCCAGAAACCACAAAGCAAATAGGAGTTGATTTCGAGGGCGCATGCGTCGGGCGGGTATTGAACTTAGAGAGGGCTTGAAACGGAGGACTACAGAATCATGCGTATTGGAGTGTCCGAAGTGCCGGATGTTCCCGGCCACCACTTGTATCCTTAAAATGATGGTGCCCACAGTCGGATTCGAACTGACGACCTACCGCTTACAAGGCGGTTGCTCTACCCCTGAGCTATGCGGGCACATTTGAGTTAGCGAAGTGACCTACGCCCGTATGGTGCTGTTGAGAGGAATCGAACCTCCGACCTACTGATTACGAATCAGTTGCTCTACCAACTGAGCTACAACAGCACAAATTCAAGAACCAAAAATTATAGCGTAGCTGGGTCAACTAGCCAAGTGCGGAATATAGAGGAATGCCAGCGAATACAATGACGCAGCCGAACGACATTTGTGAACAAATACACAAAATGCACACACGCAGAGCGTTGTTCCGCTAAGATTTTATCCGCTGATTCCTGTTTCCTGACCGCTTGTCCAACCGTGTTGGCCCTGCTGGAAACCTGCAATATTATCCGTCTACCCGAAAAGGGGAAAGGTTCACTCAATGAATACTCTGAAAAGCCAAATGAACAAATTGCGCGGGTTTACGCTGATCGAACTGATGATCGTCGTGGCGATTGTCGGCATTATTGCGGCTGTCGCGGTGCCAAATTACATCGACTACGTCAGGCGCGGGCGTGTTACCGACCTGACTAGCGCGATAAGCGACGCGAAACTGAAAGTTGAGCAACGCTACGCGGATAGCCGGACTTATGATCATGCATTTTGCGGCGATCCTGAAGTGATCATCAACGAAACTGACAACCACAAGGTAGTCTGCATCGTCGCTGGCGGAACAAATCAGACCTTTATCATCACTGGTACCGGCAAAGATTCGATTGCAGGGTTTGTCTACACCATCGATGAAAAAGGCGTCAAAGCAAGCACCCTTGGTTCACCCTGGGGCGGTGCCGCTGTTGCAGGCCGTTGGGTCATGAAAAAAGGTGGATAACGTGCACGGCGCAATATACCCTGCGGCCAATAATCCATGTCGTTCTGCGAGGCTTGCCGCGCAACAGGGCTTCAATCTAATTGAGATCATGATCGCAGTGGCGATTATGGGAATATTCCTTGGCATTGGCATTCCCGCCATTGGCGACTGGGTACAAAATCGTCAGGTTGGAGTGTTGGCGGAGTCTATCGCCAGCGGTATGCGTCTGGCGCAGGCGGAAGCCGTGCAGCGTAATGTGCAGATCGACATGGTATTTGCCACTTCCGATGTCACTAATCCCTCTGATCCATCAGCGGCGACGCTAACGGCGGGTGGATTGGCTAAAACTGATCCAACTCCCAACTGGATGGTCAGGGTCGCCGGTGCCACGACAAGCGCGGGTTTTCTGACGGGGAAAATGGGGCAGGACGGGTCGGAAAATGCCCGCTTTTCTGGACCAGCCGGAGTACGTTTTTCGCCACTGGGAAGAGTCAGCGCCAGTATCGCGGCCAATGGAACGGCGACGGCGCCTGCGGGCGCTCTTGTGTTTCAAATTGTGAACCCATCAGTTCAATCCGGCCTTGCAACCCAGCGCTGTGTGTACGTGAGCACGGGTGGCGCTGTCCGCGTATGTGATCCGCGCGCACCTAGCGGCGACGGTCGCGCTTGCACGCCAGCATGCGTGATTCCTTGACGAAAGCCATTAGTATGAAAAAAATACAAAAAAATCAGGGCGGTGTTGTGATCCTCGAGGTGCTCGTATCCATCGTTATTTTCGCGGTGGGCGTGCTCGGGATCGTCGGCCTGCAAGCGGTAACTGCGAAGACCGGCATTGATGCCAGGTTTCGCACTGAAGCAGCGACGCTCGCTGATGAGTTGGTCGCGCGCGCGCAAATCTGGAGTGACACCACCACGCTCACAGCGAATTTTCAAAACGGCGGTGCCGAGTATCTGGCCTGGTACAACAATCGACTGGCAGTTGCGGGTTCGGGGTTGCCGGATGCGCAGGCGACCGTTGCTTTTCTGGCGCCGTTTGCCGGCGGCGGCGCAATGATGTCAGTGGAAATTACCTGGCAAGCGCCGGGAGGTGAATTTCGCAGCGGGCACACCACCGTGGCAGCTTTACCTGGCGGCGGTTAACCGAACATGAAAACTAATTCCGCTATGCAAGATAAAATACTTGTGCATAACAATCAGGGCTTTACGTTGGTCGAGGTCATGGTCGGCTTGGCGCTTTCCATGTTGTCGATGCTCATCATCTTGCAGCTATTTTCGGTTAGTGATGCCAGGAAGCGTTTGACAACCGGTGCTGCGGAAGGCCAGCAAACGGCGAACGTGAGCATTTATCAGGTCGGTCGTACTGTTCGCCTCGGTGGCGCTGGACTGACGCAGGCCAGCAACCTTTGGGGCTGCCCGATTCAGGCCTCGCGAGGTGGCGCGGCAATACTGCCCGCCCCAGCCGCATTTCCCGCACCGTTTGCCGGTGTCAATCAAACCATCCGCGCGATCCCCGTTCTCATTTTTCCAGCCGCAGCACCGGGTGGTCAAAGTGACGTCGTCGTGGTCGTTGCAAGCAACAGCGAAACTGGGCAAGCAGAGCTGCAAATGGTTGGTCCACCAACGGCCGCTGGGCTCACGCTGCAACGTTCCAATGGTGTCAGGCCGCTCGATTTGATATTAATGACGTCGCCGGGCGCAGTTGCAAACTGCCAAATCGCGCAAGTGGACACCACTTTTAATGCAGCGACTGCGCCAAACACCTTGCCGTTGGGAGCCACAGGTACTTCATACAATACCGCAGCCGGGCTCGCTGGTGGCATCTATAACGCAGGCTCCGTTGCACTGCATTTGGGCCGGACGCCGATGTTTACGATGTTCGCCATTGATGCGAACAACTCGCTACAACAGTATGATTTGTTAAACCTGTCAGGCACTGCCGCCAGCGTTATCGCAGACGGTGTTTTTGATCTGCGCGCACGCTACGGCGTGGTGGATGCAGCAGGCAACGGCCCGATCACGTGGCAGTCGCCGGCAACTGCCGGTTGGCAAGTCGCTGACCTCACAGCAGGCACCCCAGCAGCGCTGGCGCTTGTAGATCGTATCCGTGCGGTTCGTATTTCGATGGTGTTTCGCAGTACGGAACCGGTGGCGGATGCATCGCCGCCAACGTCCTACACCATGTTTCCTGACGACGGCCCGATTACGGTTTCCATACCAACTGCGGGACAACTTTATCGCTATCAGGTTTATGACTCTGTAATTCCGTTACGCAATCTCCGTTACGTTCCCAACCCGCGAAGCTGACGTGGCCCATGAATAATCACCTAAAAAAATCTTTAGCTTCATCTCTTGCTCTGCCGGCGGTGGCGCAAGGCGGATTTGTTCTCATCATTGCGCTAATCGTGTTGGCTGCCATGACGCTTGCGGCAGCGGCGATGGTAAGAACCGTGGACACATCGACCCTGCTGGCGCGAAACATATCGTTTAAGCGCGATGCCGTTAATCGCAACGATTTTGCGCTGGAAGCTGCAATCGATCAGTTTCGGGCTGGTGGTGCACTTCGGGATGGTGCAAATACATTGGATGCCATCGCCAATCAAAACTATTCTGCCGTCATGCTGCCAACAGACACGGATGGCGTGCCGCTGGCATTGAAAAACGCTAGCACGTCGTCGCCTTACGCTCTTCCTGCCAACACCGGTCTCACTCCACCATACCCAGGTGGCACTCTGGGCCTCGCAGGGCCGGGCAAGATTCCTACCTCGCTAGAGCTTGGTATGTTTCCCATTTATCTGATCGAGCGCATGTGCACGACGCGCGGCATCGCAGCCGCTGAAACTTGTATTGTGAACGGGCGCGCGCAAGCAGGCGGTACACAACCAAATGACAAACCGGGACAACTTTTCCCGCCGATGTACCGGATCACCGCCCGAGTTACCGGGCCGAGAAATACCGTCTCTTATGTGCAAGCCATTTTCAGTTTACAAAATACCTAGCGGTCAGCAATCTGGCCCAGTTTGGAGTAAGTCATGAAACAACAGAAAATTTCTTCGGTACGTTCGGTGTTTAGCCTTTTTGCGGCTGGCTTGGCGACCATCGGCGTACTGGCGACGAGCGGTAGCGTACTCGCTGCAGCGACGCCGCTGGCTGATACCCCAGTTCGCGCCACGTCAAAGGTACCCGCCAACGTAATGCTCGCCCTATCAGTCGAGTGGCCCACCGGAGTGGTGCAAGCCTACAACGACGAAGTGAACGCTACTTGCCCTGGACGTGGCAATGCCGACCCAACCGTCGCTGCTGCGAGCGGCAGCACGTCAAATACTGCCGACAGTATTTGCTACGTCGCGACCAAGACTTATATCGGCTATTTCGATCCGTTCAAGTGCTACAACTACGACACCACGGGTAATTATTTTGTGCCCGTCAGCTACACGATTGGTGCCAGCGCTGCGTTACCCAATGCAGGATTAAAAACCTGTGCAGGGCAGTGGAGTGGCAACTTCCTGAACTGGGCAACGATGCAAACCACCGATATGTTCCGGTGGGCGATGACCGGTGGAGATCGTTTCATTGACACATCGACGCTTACCGTATTGGAAAAAGCGCGCCATGACGGCAAAGGCGGGTTCGACCAGTTTCCATTGAAGCGATTGGGAGGCGTAACGATCGGTGCTGGCGCTAACGCCGTGACACCGGTGGCACCATCAACGGTGACCCCGTTTATGTCCGCGAATGTGTATTTCCGTACACAGGGTTTGAATACTGTCATGTGGGTATCGGCTAACCGCGCACTGCTGAGAAACAATAATCATCCGAATAGTAATAACCCCAATAATGACCTGACGTTACCGGCGGTAAGCTTTGATGAGGCCGGACTGTGCGGAGCCATTCCTGGTTGCATTCAGATATCCACGTTGGATCCCGGAACGCGGCGTATCTCGATCGACACCACTCTCACAAATGAATCAGGTCAGTGCGCAGCAGCACCACCGAATGTGGGTTGCGTAAATACATCTGCACCCGGTGGCGGTATTGCCAATGTGGCGCGAAATGAAACGGCAAATGACGCAGCGGGCTTGTGCCCGGCGAACGGTGGCATTATCGCAGGTGCCTTTATTTCCTGTACGCAGACTAGCTCTGGCCAAAGAGAAGTAAGTTATCGTGAAAATGGTACTTGTCCCGGAACTCTTTCGACGATCGTTCCTCCAGGTGCCACGAACATCACCTGTCAAAACCGGACTGGGCCAAGACGTGACGTTTACTACCGATTGACCACGCAATGTAATGGGCTGGCGGCGAGCGGCACACAAATCAATTTTTCGTGTAACAATCGGTCGCAGGCAACGCGTCAGGTGACGCGCGCGGAGGTAGGCCAATGCGGATTGACAATTGCTGGAGGATTCGCAAGTTGCAATCAAGTTGTTGCTGGTACGCCCGGCACACGCACTGCGACGTATCGCACCACGACTGATCAGGCAGGCCAGTGCGCTACCTATGTTGGTGTCGGTACCTGTGCCAATTTGACAGCACCGGGTGGTGGCGCAGACGTTCGTCGCGTGCTCGGACCATTGCCCGGTGTCACCCCTTACTACATTCGTGTGAAAGTGTGCGATCAGGCTGCTTTCCCTGAGACACAAACGACTTGTACGCTTTACAGCAACGGTACTAGTTACAAGCCAACCGGCACCATTCAGGAAAATGCCCTGAACATGCGGTTTGGCGCGTTCGGTTATCTCCTCGACAACGGTGCCACCCGCGATGGAGGTGTGCTGCGGGCAAAAATGAAAGACGTGGGTCCATTGAAGGCGGTTCCGCAAAATCCGCCTGTAGCCAATGCTGCTGCCGAGTGGAGCGCTACCGATGGCACCTACGTCAATAATCCTGATTCAGCCGATGCGACTGCAACTGGCTTTAGTGCCACCAACAGCGGCGTGATCAATTATCTGAACAAGTTCGGGCGGAGGGGTGGCTATAAGGATTTCGATCCGGTTAGTGAGATGTACGCGGAAGTCATCAAGTACTTCAAGGCGCAAGGCAGAACACCCACAACCACCTATGTCAGTGGCTTGACCAATACTTTGGTGGATGGATTTCCCGTGATCACCGCCTGGAACGATCCCATTCAGTACAGTTGCCAGCAAAATTTCGTGATTGGTATTGCTGACGCGAATACTCACAAGGACAAAAATCTGAACGGCGGTATCGTGAATGCGGAAAGTGAGCCAGCAGCCGTTCCAGGCAACATCGATACCGGCTACAACGTCACAACAATTACGAATGCAGTGGGCGCGCTTGAGGCAGCACTCGTTGCGCCCATCTCAAATCCGAGCGGTGGAACCGTCGGCGCTAACTTGGCGACGCTACGTAATTGCTGCAACGGTACCGCCTTTCTCGCCGGCTTGGCCTACTACGCGCACACGACAGATTTGCGGGCGGACTACGACAACGGGCCAGATTTGACTGCCCCCCAACCACAGATACTAACTTCATTTTTTGTCGATGTTCGGGAGGCGGGAAGCTGGGGAACGACCGGCGACCCGCGCAACCAACTTTGGCTCGCGGCAAAGTATGGCGGATTCAAGGACAACAACAAGAACGGCGTGTTCGATGTACTCGATTCGTGGGCTGATGCTGCTCAGGGCATCGTGCAAGGCAGACCAGTGCCAAAAAATTACTTTGCCGCCAATCAACCTGAAAAACTGGTGGACGGCTTGCAGCGCGCGTTCCGGGAAATCAACGGGATAAACGGTTCCGGTGCAGGGGTAGGTGTGGCCGCGTCAAATCTTTCGCAGACGACGGGCGAAAACGGAATTTATCAGGTTAAGTTTGACACCACAGATTGGAGCGGAACGGTCTCGGGCGCAGTAATAGATAGTATTGATCAAACAACTGGCGCGATTACACTCAAAGCACCTGCGTTCGAATCTGGTGCGTTGCTGCTAGCCAAGGCTGCAGGCACTGGCTGGGATACCGGTAGAGTGATGGTGACGGCGGTTCCAGGGGCCACTCAGCTCGGCCAACCATTTCGCTTCGCGAATTTGAACGCCGCGCAACTCGCGGCACTTGGTCCGACAGCGGCTGAGCAGCAAGACGTGATCAATTACTTTCGCGGGCAGAAAACCAAGGAAGAAAACGACGCGGCAGGCAACCCGATTATTGGCGGAAAATATCGGGTTCGCACCAAGCTTTTAGCCGATATTGTGGATTCCGAGGCAGTTTACGTTGGTAAGCCGAGGGGAGAATATCTTGATGAATTCAACCCAGGGTACAACGCGTTCAAAATGGCAAATAGCGGGCGTACGCCAGTCGTTTACGTCGGTGCCAATGCGGGGCAATTACATGCATTCAATGCGATCGTTGATCCTGCCGATTCAAATTTCGCCAATGCCGGCAAAGAAATCATGGCGTTCGTGCCGAGTCTGGTCTACGTTGGCCCGAACAATACCCCGACGGTAGACGGGCTGCGCTCAGTGACCAACTCAAGTTATGTACACCACTATATGGTCAACGCCACGCCCTCAACGCGCGACGTTGATTTCAACAATACCGATGGTTCCATGACCACGACGCCGAATTGGCGCACATTGATGGTCGGCGGATTAGGCAAAGGCGGTCGTGGTTTCTATGCGCTCGACGTAACCGACCCGGCCAATTTTGCGACAGAAGCAACTGCAGCAACCAAAGTACTCTGGGAATACACCGATGACGATATGGGTTATTCGTTGGGCCTGCCGCTGATTACCAAGACCCGCAAATGGGGCTGGGTAGTGATGGTGAGTTCAGGCTACAACAATATAACCAGCGCCACCGCGGCTAATCGCGGCAAAGGTTATCTGTATGTGTTGAACGCGCGTACCGGTGCGCTGCTTCAGAAAATCGGTACCGGCGTCGGGTCGGCGGCTGATCCATCGGGCTTCACACCGATCTCTGGCTATACCCCCTCATTTGCGGACTATACGACCGACGAAGTTTACGGTGGGGATCTGTTTGGAAACGTGTGGCGCTTCGATTTCCGCAGCGCCACGGCGGCGGTGCCTGCGCCGCTGTTGTTCGCGACACTGAAGGATGCCGCTAACGTTGGACAGCCGATCACGACGATTCCGCTCATTGAATACGCTGTGGGTGATGGCAAGCGGTATGTGTTTGTTGGTACCGGCCGTTTCCTGGATACGGCTGATATCGCGAACGCGCAGCAGCAAACGTTCTACGCGATTCGTGACGGCAACATCGGTCTGCGGTTTGAGACGACTGCATCTGCGACCGGTGAGGCGTTGCCTTCTGGCGTCACGTTCCCGATTACCCGTGCTGATCTGTTTGACCACAGCGATTTGTCGCCGACCAGTAACTTGACGATTGGTCTTACCAGCACGCAGATTGCGAGTAAGCCGATGGGATGGTACTACGAGCTTGGCGGACAAGTTCCAGCAACGGGCACTGCAACAGCACGCGAGCGGATCAGCTTGAATCCCAAGGCGAGCCAAGGCTTCGTTACTTGGGTGGGCAATGTGCCCGATACGAACGCGTGTAATCCCAACGGCGTGAGCCGCCAATATGCAACCACTTATGGCGGTGGTAAATCGCTGTTGTACACCGAAGTTGCTGGCGTCCGCACCTATAAATCCTATACCGAAACCCGTGCACTCGTTAAATCGCAGTTGGTTAACGTGGGTGACGGCGTGCGTATCCTAGGTACCGATGACAAGGGTGTGCCGTTTCTAATTGGCAATCCATTGAACGCGTTTGGCTCGGGTCGGTTGCTTAACTGGCGGGAGATTTTGCAATAGCAGGCAGGCGGCTCGGCAGGCTGAACACGTCGGCCGCCGCCGGTATTTGTTACTGCACTAATGCCCAAGCCAAGCCTGATGTGGCCAATCTGTCTTGTTGCCTCCGTTGTAGTCCACGCCGCTTTTCTGCTCTCGGTAGGCGTTAAAAACAGTCGTCCTGCAACAGCCACAGCTAGCGCGTTTTCTGTCGTTGATTTTTCGCAAGCACCGGTGGCCGTGACCCTAAGTGGAAAAACCTCCGCACCTGTCGCTGCGCGTGTTGATATCGCGGTCGCCAGTGCGAAAGCAAACGGTGAGGCTGATAAGCCAGGCGCAATCCAATCGGCGGAAAAGGTGCTGTCGTTCGAACGGCGCGTGCCACCTTTTTACAAATCCTCCGAGGTGAGCCATGTCGCGCAGTTGCAACTGCCGCTGGAGGGCGTGTTGTTTTCAGAAGAGCTTTCCCTCTCGGGGCGGCTGGTTCTCGATATTTCAGTTTCGGAATTAGGCAAGGTCGTTAGCATAGAAGTCATTGAAGCTTCCGATGTGAGCGGTGCGCTGCGTGCTCACATGTTGCCGTTGTTGAAAGAGGCACCGTTTTCGCCTGCCTACAAAGATGGCAAACCCGTCAACAGCGTGCGCCGGGTTGAATTTACGCTTGGCATCGTCATTGACGACCCTACCTTGGGCTTCAAATCTGAGGTGTCGCCAGGGTTTCGGCCGCGCATGGACGAGCGGGGGAACATTTTGAAAACGCAGCCAAAGCAGTAATCAGAAGTGCTGTGGATCTACGCGGTTTCTTGTTTGCTATTGAGGCCGCTGGGTAAAGGAAAGGTAATGTTCTCCGTGATCCCGTCCAACTCGCGCACACTTTTCACGCCGAGCGATTTCAATTTGGCAATCACATCGCGCACCAGCACATCGGGTGCCGATGCGCCTGAGGTAACGCCAACGCGCTTTTTTCCTGCAATCCATTCTTCCTTCAGTTCCGCCGCGCTATCGACCTGGTAAGTAGTGCACCCCAGCGTATCGGCAAGCTCGCGCAGACGGTTGGTGTTTGAGCTCGTGCGCGAACCCACCACCACCACCACTTCAACTTGGGGCGCCATGAACTTGACTGCATCCTGCCGATTTTGGGTGGCGTAACAAATGTCGTCCTGCTTCGGTCCGATGATGTGCGGGAATTTGCGTTTGAGCGCGTCGATCACCCGCTGGCAATCATCGACCGACAATGTTGTCTGCGATACGAAGGTTAGCTTGTCAGTTTCGCGCACGTCGAGTTTCTCAACGTCGCTCTCAGTTTCGACCAGATACATCCCGGTTTCAGATTGGCCCATCGTGCCTTCGACTTCAGGATGGCCATCATGGCCGATCATGATGATGTCGAAGCCTTCTTGGCGGCGCTTCATGACTTCCACATGGACCTTTTTTACCAGCGGGCAGGTGGCATCGAACACCCGAAAGCCACGTTCATCGGCCTCCTTGCGAACCGCTTTGGACACGCCATGTGCGCTAAACACCAGCGTTGCGCCGCGCGGCACATCGGCCAGATCCTCAATGAAGACAGCGCCCTTTTCGCGCAGATCATCAACGACAAATTTGTTATGAACGATTTCGTGGCGCACGTAAATTGGCCGCCCGTGTTTTTGCAGCGCACGCTCGACGATCTCGATGGCACGATCAACACCGGCACAAAAGCCACGCGGATTGGCGAGCAGGACTTCGGGTTCACTCATTAGATATTCGTATCGCGAGATAAAAAATATTTATTGAAACTCTAGGACTGGCGCGCCTTTCAGGCAATAAAGCCGCCACGAACCCCGCCAATTCTAGAGTTTTATGTTTAAAGGCTATTCCGGTCGTGCCTGTTTTCGTGCGTTGACATCGTTATGATACCCCGCACTTTCCGGAAGCTATTTGCCCAGTTCGTCATACCACAGCGGGCTTGCGGAAAGAATCGAATATCAACAGACCCGCGCCGATACAGATGGCCGAATCCGCGACGTTGAACGCTGGCCAAAAATATCCAGCGGCATGCCACTGCACAAAATCGATCACGTAGCCATGCATGACACGGTCATAGAGATTTCCAAACGCACCACCGATGACCAGCGCCAACGCGATCGATAGCACCCGGTTTGAACGGTTGTTTTTCAGCATCCATATCAGCACACAAGAAATCGTTATCGTCACAACAATAAAAAATTCGCGCTGCCAGCCGGATGCACCTGCCAGAAAACTGAACGCGGCCCCCGTGTTATGCGCCAACACCAGATTGAACCAGGAGAAGATGGTCTTTGATTCGCCGTACTGAAAATTTGCCGTCACCGCTTGCTTCGTGATCTGATCGAGCACCAGCACCACGAGACTTATCCAGAGCCACTGTAGCCATGCGAACTTTCCGATTGGCTTATGCATAGAAACGTTTTTCACCTTCGCCGAATAGGTTGCTTACACAGCGCCCGCAGATGGTCGGGTGCTCCGTGGTTGACCCGATGTCACCGCGGTAGTGCCAGCAGCGCGCGCATTTCTGGTGCGAACTTGGCGTCACGACAATCTCAGTCTTGCCTTCATCCGTTTCTTCGCTGACAGTCGCTGCTGACGTAATCAACACGAAGCGCAAGTCATCATTTAACGATTTGAGCAGCGTCTTCGATTTCATGTCAAACGTTGCATGCACTTCCGCCTGAAGAGAGGAGCCGATAAGTCCCGCTGCCCGCTTGTCTTCGATCTCTTTCAACACCGCGCTGCGGATGACACGAATGTCCGTCCAGCGTGTCGCAAGATCGGTTGCACCGTTCACGGCGGGCAGTTGGTGATATTGATGAAGGAAAATGCTGTCCGCACTATCTTTCACCGTAACAGACCAGATTTCCTCAGCGGTGAACGATAGCACCGGCGCGATCAATCGCGTCAACGTCTGCAGGATGTGATGCAGCGTAGTTTGCGCGGCGCGGCGCGGCGCGGATTTTGCACCAGCCGTATAAAGCCGATCCTTGAGGACGTCCAAATAAAACCCGCCCAAATCTTCGGAGCAGAAATTCTGTATCGCCTGCATACCTGGCTGAAATTCATACTTCTCGAAGTGCCCACGCACCTTCTTTTGCAGTTCGTCAGTCAATACAAGAACGTAGCGGTCGATCTCCAACCACTCGTCCACCGGTAGCGCGTCCTTGGAAAAATCAAAATCTGCCGTGTTGGCCAACAAGAAGCGTAGCGTATTGCGAATACGACGGTAGCTCTCAACGACGCGCTTGAGGATTTCATCCGAGATAGACAACTCTCCCGAATAGTCCGTAGAGCCAATCCAAAGGCGAAGTATCTCTGCACCCAGCGTATCGGACACCTTTTGCGGCTGCACAACATTGCCGAGCGACTTCGACATTTTCTTGCCCTGCCCGTCGACCGCAAAGCCGTGGGTCAACAGCGCTTCGTACGGCGCACGACCATTCACCGCGCAAGACACCAGCAGTGACGAATGAAACCAGCCGCGATGCTGATCGGACCCCTCAAGGTACAGGTCAGCCTGACCGGGCTTACCATCGGTCGAAGGCTTAACCAGCGCGGGCGTTCTCGCCATCACGGTGTTGAACGTCGAGCCAGAATCCAGCCACACGTCCAGCGTGTCATTGATTTTGTTGTAGTGCGCCGCTTCAGCGCCCAACAACTCTTCTGCTGTAATGCGCCGCCAAACTTCGATGCCCTCTTTCTCGACGTGGCTTGCCACGTTTTCCAGCAGTTCCAGCGTGCGCGGATGCAGTTCGCCCGTTTCCTTGTGCAGGAAAAACGGAATCGGTGTACCCCAATTACGTTGTCGCGAGATGCACCAGTCCGGTCGGTTGGCGATCATTCCGTACAGGCGTGCCTTCCCCCATTCAGGATAGAAAGTCGTCGCGTCAATGGCGGCCAGCGCCAATTCACGCAACGTTTTTACTTCGCCTTTGGCCTTCAAATCCATTCCCACAAACCATTGCGCGGTGGCGCGAAACACGGTCGGTGTTTTATGCCGCCAGCAATGCGGATAGGAGTGTTTGAAATTCTCGGTATGAAACAACGCGCCCGCCGCCTCAATCGTCTTCACAATCTCGGGTTGCGCCTTCCAGATGTTCATGCCACCGAACAGCGGCAATGTGGACACATACTGTCCGTTGCCCATCACAGGATTTAGGATGTCTTCATTCGTCATCCCGTAGCGCTTGCAGGAATTGAAGTCGTCGACGCCGTATGCAGGTGAGGAGTGAACGATGCCGGTGCCCGTTTCGAGGGTGACGTAGTCGGCGAGAAAAATGGGTGAGGTGCGGTCATAGAACGGGTGTGTGAACGCAATTTTCTCTAACGCTTGACCTTTGGTGACAGCGACAACATTGCCCTCCAGCGCATAGGATTTGAGGCACGCTTCAACGCGCATTTCGGCCAAAACCAAGCATCCACGCGGTGTTTGGACGAGTGCATAGTCAAATTCCGGGTGAACATTCAATGCCTGATTGGCGGGAATCGTCCACGGTGTGGTCGTCCAGATCACCGCACAGACAAGGCCATCGGGCAGCGATGGCAACCCAAATGCCTTGGCCAGTTTTTCACGCTCAGTTTCTACAATTGGGAAACCAACATCAATCGCAATCGATGTCTTGTCTTCATATTCGACCTCTGCTTCCGCTAAGGCCGAATGACAATCGAAGCACCAGTTCACAGGCTTCAACCCGCGATAAACATAACCGCGATCAACCAATTTACCAAGCGTACGTATCTCCGCCGCTTCAGTCGCAAAATCCATCGTCTTGTACGGGTGATCCCAATCGCCGAGCACACCAAGACGGATAAAGTCGGCTTTCTGCAAGGTCACCTGCGATTCGGCGTGCACGCGTGCAAACTCCATCACTTTCTCAGCGGGCAGATTTTTGCCGTGCTGCTTCTCGACAAAAATTTCAATCGGCATGCCGTGGCAATCCCAGCCCGGGACGTACACCGCGTCAAATCCCGCCATTTGCTTGGATTTGACGACCATGTCTTTCAGAATCTTGTTGACAGCGTGACCGACGTGTATCGCCGCGTTCGCATACGGAGGGCCGTCATGCAAAATGAACTTTGGCCGACCCTTGGACTTTTCGCGAATCTTCTCGTAGAGCTTCCGCTGTTGCCAGTCAGCCACCCAGCCGGGTTCGCGTTTAGCCAAATCGCCACGCATGGGGAACGGCGTATCCGGCAAATTCAGGGTGCTTTTGTAGTCAACCTTCTGATCCATCATTAGTCCGATCGCAAAATGTTTTTTGCCTTCGATACGTCATCAAACATCTGAATCTTGAGCGCATCGAGGCTCGCAAAATTTTGTTCGTCGCGGATTTTTTCGATGAAGGTGCAGGCAAGGCGTTGACCATAAACGTCTGCTGCAAAATCGAAGAGGAAGACTTCCAGATGGTGGTGGCCATCGACTGAGACCACCGGATTGGTGCCAAGGTTGGCGACCCCGTTGAGGATCGTGCCAGTCTTGATTCTTTCAATCCCCGCCACTCCCTCGAGCCCGCGAGTTACAAGCTGACATTGTACTGCAAACACGCCCGACAGCGCTGGTAATCGACGCGTCAAAGCAATGTTTGCGGTCGGAAACCCAAGCGTGCGCCCGAGTTTTTTGCCATGCGTGACGCGTCCGATGATGCTGTATGGGCGGCCCAGCATCCGCGCGGCAACATCGAGTTGGCCATTGGATAAGGCATCGCGAATGGCGCTTGAGGAAATTTTTTCGACACCGATAACAACATCCGGCATCGTCTCCACCATGAAGCCGTGGTGCGCGCCTGCGCGGCGCAGGGTTTCCGAATCGCCGCTGCGCTTGGTGCCGAAGCGAAAATCCTCGCCCACCATCAGCCACCGTACATTCATTTTCGTCAGCGCAGACACGAAATCGTCAGGGCATTGGGCCGCGAATTGTGCGTTGAAGCGTGGGATGTAGACATGTTCTACGCCGGTATCGGCGAGTGCCGCCAGCTTTTCGGTCGTGCTCATCAGGCGCGGCGGCGCAAATGAGGAATCGTTGCGCACTTTGGCAAAAAATTCGCGCGGCAGCGGATGAAACGTCATCGCCGCAAATGCCAACCCGTGCTCACGCGCAGCCTCAATGCCTGAAGCCAAAATCGCCTGATGGCCGCGATGGACGCCATCGAAATTGCCGATCGCCAGCGCGAGCGGCGCGCCAGCAGGCCGGAGCGCGCGATGCAGCCGCATGCTCATGCGAGTCGCTTGGAGAATTGGTTCAAGCGGAACCCCATCGCCCACAGGCAGATGAAATATGTGAATGCGCCGACGCAGATGATGAGCGCCAGTCGCCAGCATTTGGCCAGTGTTGTTGCGGTCAACCAATCGATATTTGCGCCAGACATCCAAAACAGCACGCCGCCCATGATGTAAAGCGCGACTGCGATTTTGAGTACAAATGCCAGCCATTCCGGTTGAGGTACAAAGATGTTTTGTTTTCGCATGAAGAAATACAGCAATCCGGCGTTGACGCAGGCACCCAAACCAATCGAGAGCGCGAGGCCTGCGTGCTGAAAGAACGGTACGAAGCCTACGTTAAATAATTGGGTGACAGCCAACGTGAAGATGGCGATTTTTACCGGCGTTTTGACATTTTGCCGGGCGTAAAAGCCGGGGGCCAAAATTTTCACAAGGATGATGCCGGTTAGGCCGACAGAGTAGGCGACTAGCGCGGCGCGCGTCATCAGCACGTCTTGCGCGCTAAACGCGCCGTGCTGAAAGATGGTTGCAATCAGCGGCGTTGCGAGCAGTGCCAATGCAACGGCTGCGGGCAACGTCAACAGCAATGTCAGGCGCAATCCCCAATCAAGCAGTTTGGAATATTCATCCGTGTTCTTTTCGGCATGATGCTTAACGAGTGACGGCAACAGTACCGTGCCAAGTGCTACGCCAAGCAATGCGGACGGAAACTCCATCAGGCGGTCCGCCGCCGTGAGCCAGGAAACGGAACCGGTTTGAAGAAACGATGCGATTTGCGTATTAAGCAACAATGAAATCTGCGCAACCGAAACACCGAGCACGGCCGGCGCCATCAGCGCCAGCACGCGCACCACGCCCTCATCTTTGCGGAATTTCCATGCGGTTAGCGAGATTCGCGGCAACATGTTGATTTTTCGCAGCGCAGGGATTTGGAACGCGAGCTGCACAATGCCACCCAGAAATGTGCCCCATGCCAGCGCCAGTATCGGCGGGTTGATATACGGTGCCAAAAACAATGCGCAGGCGATGACAGATAGATTGAGCAATACCGGCGTAAAGGCGGGCGTTTTGAATGCGCTGAAGCTATTGAGAATCCCGGCAGCCAGCGCGATAAGGGAGATAAAGAAAATGTACGGAAAGGTGATCCGGACGAGCTGGGTCGTGAGGGCAAATTTTTCCGGGTTGACGGCAAAGCCTGATGCAGTCACGTAAACAAGAACCGGTGCGGCGATCACGCCGATCAAAGTGACGAGAAATAGAATCAACACAAGAACGCTGGCAATGCGACCAGCCAACAAGTTGGTCTCGGCTTCGCCGCGCTTTGCTTTGTATTCCGCGAATACTGGCACAAATGCCTGACTGAACGCACCTTCGGCAAAAAGTCTGCGCAGCAAATTCGGGATGCGCCACGCGACCTGAAACGCATCCATCGCCGCGCTCGCGCCGAAAAAGTTAAAGCCAATGATTTCGCGGATGAGCCCGGTGATGCGCGACAGGAACGTCATCGCGGAGACTGATAACGCGGCCTTAAGTAAGTTCATGCAGGTTTATGAAGGCTTTTAATTGATAACAGCGGGGTAAACGCGGAGCAACAATAGGATGACAGTGGTCCGGAATGAGAAAGTACAAATTAAAAACCCAACAAAATCAGCGAGTTTGCTTTTTTGCGGGGCTGCGCTATAATACTCGGCTTCCCGTAAAATTCATCGCAACAATCTGGAAAAATCATGGCAAATACCAAACAAGCCGCTAAGCGCGCGCGTCAAGCTGTTAAACAACGTGGCCACAACATGGGTCAGCGCTCCGAACTGCGTACCGCGATCAAGAAGGTCAGAGCCGCTGTAGCTGCTGGCGATAAAGTCCAGGCTGAAGCCGTGTTCAAGTCTTCGGTATCGACGATTGACTCCATCGCCGACAAGAACATCATTCACAAAAACAAGGCCGCCCGCCACAAAAGCCGCCTGTCTGCCGCGATCAAAGCAATTGGTGCAAAAGTTCAAACTGCGGGTCAAACTGCCGCGCAAGCGTAAGTTACCTGCGTCACCGGCAACCGTAGTCGTAGTATTGGGTTGCTACCAATTTTGCTTTTCCAGTACCGTATTACCGCCGATTTCGCTGCTTTTTTTGGGCGAAGATAAATCGGCGGTTTTTCGTTTTTTGGCTCTTGGCGAAACTACGTCGCCAGCTTTTCCAACGCACTTCCCGGCAGCGCGCAAAAATCTTCGCTCGGCGGCACCGTGGGATCAATGACAACCAGTTCATTGTCCTTGGCAAAATCCAGCAAAAACCGGTACGCGCGAGGTTCAGCCTCTTGCAGGCTCGGCTCAACCACCACGCAGCGCACCCCGTCGAGCATCATCGGGCGAACAAACGGTGAATAACGCATTTGGTTATCGCCGCCAAAGGTGGACATGATCCCGCACAGGCGCTCCGCCCAATCGCTCGGACGAAACGCGCGACCGTTGAGCGTGACGCCCTGAATGACGATACGTGGAATTGCCGGGGCAGGTTTGACCGGGTGTGCCATTGTGCGGGTTGTTTGGAGTGTTGGTGGCAGAAACAGCACGCATTGCAGGGGAAGCGGCGCGCTGAATTATAACTTTGTCGCTCCGACGCGGCACCGATTGTTGCACTGCAAACAAGATTGCCATATAGTTATTTCCTGAGTATTTAAGCGGCGGTCCGCATGAGGCCGCCGTTTTCGTTTGGGGCCGCCGCTTTCATTTGGGGCCGCCGTTGCCGCGTCTGTCGGCAGATTGTCGACTGTGCCGCGTAAAATTTTCATTCCGTTCGTGCAGTAGAGAGGGGGTATTGAATGTTATCGAGCCATCAGATGAATACCTACAAGCCACTCGCGGTCGCGTTCAGCCACGGTGAGGGGGCGTGGCTGACCACCACCGACGGGCGAACCGTGCTGGATGCCCTTGCCGGCATCGCGGTATCGGGCCTGGGCCACGCACATCCAAAACTTGTCAAAAGTATTGCCGAGCAGGCGGCTCGCATCATTCACACATCTAATCTGGTCGATATTCCAGAGCAAGCTGCACTTGCCGACAAGCTATGCGCGCTGGCTGGGATGGACAACGTTTTTTTCGCAAACTCAGGCGCAGAAGCCAATGAATGCGCTATCAAGCTCGCACGTTTGTACGGTCACCAGCGTGGCGTAGCCAGTCCGCAAATCATTGTGATGGAACATGCATGGCACGGCAGGACGCTTGCGACCTTGGCGGCAACCGGTTCGCGCAAGGCGCAGGCTGGGTTTGAGCCGTTGGTGGGCGGGTTCATTCGGGTGCCTTATAACGATTTCGACGCGGTACGTGCGATTGCCGCCCATAACAACGACGTCGTTGCCGTACTCACCGAGGTGCTGCAGGGCGAAGGCGGTATTGTCGAGGCGCGCGCAGATTATCTGCGTCAGCTGCGCCAGCTTTGCACGCAAAAAGAGTGGTTCCTGATGATCGACGAAGTACAGTCGGGCATTGGTCGTACAGGCAAGTGGTTTGCGCATCAATGGGCGGGTATCGTGCCGGACGTGATGACACTTGCCAAAGGTTTGGGCTCGGGCATGCCGATCGGGGCTTGTCTGGCACGCGGTACTGCTGCGAGCGTATTTAAACCGGGTAACCACGGCACCACATTTGGCGGCGGACCGCTGGTCTCGGTCGCTGCATTGCGTACGTTGGAAATCATGGAGGAAGAAGGCTTGCTCGACAACGCGACCAAGATGGGTGCGATTGTGAAAAATGGCTTCAGCGAAGCCTTGCGCAGTGTTGCCGGCGTGAAAGAAATACGCGGCATGGGGCTGATGCTGGGCATCGAGCTTGACCGCCCGTGTGGTGAAATCGTCAAATTGGCGCTGGAGGCGGGAATCCTCACCAATGTGACGCAGGATAGCGTTATTCGTTTGCTGCCGGCGCTGATCATCAACGAAACGGAAGCACGCGAAATAGTGGCGCGGCTTGTCCCAGTCATCAAAGCTTTTCTGGCCCTGCCGATGCGGGCAGCCGCTTAAAGCAATGCGGGTAGCCGCATAACGCAATGCCAACGAGGCCATGAAACATCACGCAACCATGAGACATTTTTTGCAAATGAAGGATTTCACGCGCGATGAGTATGAGCATCTGCTCGAACGCGCCAAAATCCTGAAAGCACGATTCAAAAATTACATCCCGTATCAGCCTCTAACGGATCGCATGCTGGCAATGGTGTTTGAGAAAAGCTCCACGCGTACGCGGGTGAGTTTTGAGGCGGGCATTTATCAGCTTGGCGGACAAGCGATTCACCTTGACTCCCAATCCACGCAGCTGGGTCGTTCCGAACCCATCGAAGACACCGCGAGAGTTATTTCACGCATGGTTGATTTGGTGATGATTCGCACCTTTGAACAAGAAAAAGTGGAGCGATTCGCCGCACACTCCCGTGTGCCGGTCATCAACGGGCTGACCAACGAATATCACCCGTGTCAGGTGCTGGCCGATATTTTTACGTTTGTCGAGCAGCGAGGCTCGCTGACGGGCAAGATCGTCGCGTGGATTGGTGACGCGAACAATATGAGCTATACCTGGCTTGAAGCGGCGCGTATTTTTGACTTCAAGCTGCATGTGGCCACACCCAAAGGCTACGAAATGAAATCGCAGCGCGGTGAAGCGCTGGATCACGCTTACCTGTCTGCGTTCACAGATCCGATGCTGGCCGCAGCGGGCGCGCATTTGGTGACCACAGATGTCTGGACGAGTATGGGATTTGAGGCCGAAACGGAGGCGAGGAAAAATGCCTTCGCCGATTTCTGCGTTGATCGCGAGATGATGGCCGTCGCCCACAAAGATGCGCTATTCATGCATTGCCTGCCCGCGCATCGCGGCGAGGAGGTCTCAGCCGAAGTTCTTGACGGCCCGCAAAGCGCAGTGTGGGAAGAAGCGGAAAATCGACTTCATGTACAAAAGGCGTTGATGGAATTCCTGTTGCTGGGACGCATCAATAGCTAACATAAAAATATAAACTCTAGCACTGGCGGGCCTTTCAGGGCAAAAATAGCCTGCGAAGCACGCCAGTGCTGGAGTTTAATAAAACAAACATTATCCACAAGCGAGCAATTGAATGAGCGATGTAAATAAAGTAGTGCTGGCGTATTCCGGCGGTCTGGACACTTCTGTCATCCTGAAGTGGCTGCAGGATGTCTACAAATGTGAAGTGATTACCTTTACCGCAGATATCGGTCAAGGCGAGGAAGTCGAGCCCGCACGCAAGAAAGCGCTACAACTTGGTATCAAGAAACAGAACATCTACATTCAGGATTTGCGCGAAGAATTCGTACGCGATTTCGTGTTTCCGATGTTTCGCGCCAACACTGTTTATGAAGGCGAATATTTGCTTGGCACGTCGATTGCGCGACCGCTGATCGCCAAGAACATGATCGATATCGCCCGCAAAACTGGGGCATATGCGATTTCGCACGGTGCCACCGGCAAAGGCAACGATCAGGTTCGCTTCGAACTCGGTGCGTATGCGCTGATGCCGAACGTGAAAATTATCGCGCCGTGGCGTGAGTGGGATTTGCTGTCGCGCGAAAAATTGTTGAAGTACGCCGACAAGCACAACATTCCGGTCGATTTCAAAAAACGCAAAGGTGGCGGCGCCCCTTATTCGATGGACGCGAATTTGCTGCATGTCAGCTATGAAGGCGGAATTCTTGAAGATCCGAACTTTGAAGCGGAAGATTCCATGTGGCGCATCACCGTGTTGCCGGAAAAAGCGCCAAACAAGCCGGAATATGTTGAACTGGATTACGCGAAGGGCGATATCATTGCCATCAACGGCAAGAAGCTGACTCCAGCAAAGGTGCTGACTGAATTGAACCGTCTCGGTGGCAAACACGGTATCGG
>JANNRY010000457.1:0-2082 GCA_031401935.1 Betaproteobacteria bacterium
GCGCTTCAACCACGCCCGTGGAAAGCGCTTGCGCCAGTTCAGCCGCCTGAATCGTGGCAGGCTGCGCACCGAGTAATTCGCCGATGCGATTAGTCTGCGGACTGTATGCGCGCCATTTCACACCCTTGAGGTCAGCGGCACTGTTTACCGCCTTTTTGGAATAAACGCCCTGCGGTGGCCACGCAACGCCGTACAAAACTTTCAATCCCTGCTTGGCCATACGCTGCTCAATCGCGCTACGCGAAACTTTCCACAGCTTCATCGCATCAACGTAGCTGTCAGCCAGAAAGGGTACTGAATCGATGCCGTACATCGGATCTTCGTTTGCCAGAGCGGGCAGCAAAAACTCGCCAATCTGCGCCTGCCCGGCTTGCACCGCGCGTTTGATTTCGTTCTGTTTGAATAGTGAACCAGCGTCATGCACGGTGATTTTCAGCTTGCCGACCGTTGCCTTGTCGATGTCGGCCGCGAATTGGCGGACGTTTTCGGTATGAAAATTGCCCGGTGCGTAGCCCGTCGGCATATCCCATTTTGTCTGCGCAGATGCAATACCTGCGGTGCACGCGCTGACGATGGCCAGCAGTGAAATGATGTGTTTCATGAATCCTCCCCTTGGTTGACTTGCTATGATTACCGGTCTAGCAGTACTAATCAAGTCTCCATGACCATAAATAACGCACCCGTTAAAAATTCCGGCCGCTGGCAATTCTGGGTCGACCGTGGCGGCACCTTTACCGATATTGTCGCCAAACAACCTGACGGTTCTCTGCTGACCCACAAGCTGCTTTCAGAAAACCCTGAGCAGTATCGCGACGCGGCAGTGGCAGGAATTCGCCATCTACTCGCATTGTCTAAAGATGTGCCCATTCCGGTTGAGCAAATCGAAGCGGTGAAAATGGGAACGACCGTCGCCACCAACGCTCTGCTGGAACGTAAAGGCGAGCCGACCGTACTTTTTATTACAAAAGGTTTTCGCGATCAGTTACGCATCGGCTACCAGAATCGGCCGCGCATTTTTGATCGGCACATCAAACTGCCTGAATTGCTTTATTCCGAGGTTGTTGAAGTCGATGAGCGGATCGGTGCGCACGGTGAAATAGTCGCTGCACTTAATGAGTCCGCCGCAAAGGATGCCCTGAAAGCCGCGTGGAATAAGGGGTTTCGGGCAATTGCTATCGTGCTCATGCATGGCTATCGCTATCAACAGCACGAAGCACGGCTGGCCGCATTGGCGCGTCTGGTTGGGTTCAAGCAAGTGTCGGTTTCGCATGAAGCCAGCCCGTTGATGAAAATTGTTTCCCGAGGTGACACCACCGTCGTGGATGCGTACTTATCACCCATCCTGCGACGCTATGTTGATCAAGTCGCGGGCGAATTGCCCGGCTGCAAGGTTATGTTTATGCAGAGCAACGGTGGCCTCACAGACGCGACTAAATTCCAGGGCAGGGATTCGATCTTGTCCGGTCCGGCGGGCGGCATTATCGGCATGGTGCGCACGGCGGCAGTTGCGGGCTTCGACAAAATCATTGGCTTTGATATGGGCGGCACATCGACCGATGTATCGCACTACGCGGGCGAGCTTGAGCGCGAATTCGAGACACAGGTCGCAGGTGTGCGCATGCGTGCACCCATGATGGCGATCCACACCATCGCGGCGGGTGGTGGCTCTATCCTGCACTTCGACGGACAGCGTTATCGCGTCGGTCCTGATTCGGCGGGGGCCAATCCGGGCCCGGCCTGCTACCGCCGTGGCGGACCGCTGACGGTGACCGATTGCAATGTCATGCTCGGAAAAATTCAACCGAATCACTTTCCCAATGTATTCGGGTCCAAAGGTGATGCGTCGCTGGACGCCGAGATTGTGGAGATGAAGTTTGCCGCCCTCGCCGAAGAAATTGAATCAGCGACTGGTGAAAAACAATCGCCCGCCCTAGTGGCAGAAGGCTTCATCCGCATTGCAGTAGCCAATATGGCAAACGCGGTTAAATTTATTTCAGTGCAACGCGGTCACGACGTAACTGAATATACACTGAGTTGTTTCGGCGGCGCTGGTGGCCAGCATGCCTGCCTGGTCGCCGATGA